>NZ_NIQB01000093.1:0-31543 GCF_018687865.1 Coxiella-like endosymbiont of Rhipicephalus sanguineus
AAAAAATATTAACTGGGTATTTTTCCTAGACATTTCAAGTGAGAAAAGAAGTCTTCGTTTGCTTGGTTCATCTTTCTTTTGGGAGCGATTCCCCTCTTTATGATCTGGCCTTTGCACCTTATTCCTGAGTAAAATACTGTCATCATGGATGTTATCATTCGCCAGTTCAATCAAGTAATGCCTTATCAACCCGTTTGGCAAGCCATGCGGATGTTTACTTCTCAACGAAAACCTACCACCACGGATGAAATTTGGATGTTGGAACATCTGCCTGTTTTTACGCAAGGATTAGCGGGCAAGCCAGAACATGTACTTAATACTCATGAGATTCCGCTTATCCAATGCGACAGAGGCGGGCAAATTACTTACCATGGACCAGGCAGCTCATGGTGTATCTGTTGCTTGATCTTAATCGTCTCAACCTTAAGACTCGATCCTTTGTACGCGCTATTGAAAATAGCGTTATTGATTATTTAAAACAATTAGGAATCAACGCCCAAGGAAAGGAAGAAGCACCTGGCGTCTATGTCGGAGAAGCAAAAATAGGGTCCATCGGTCTTCGCATGCGCAAAGGAGCGAGCTACCATGGATTAGCATTTAATGTAGCAATGGATTTAACCCCTTTTACTTATATTAATCCTTGTGGATTCAAAGGATTAATGATGACACAAATACGTGATTATGTGAGCAATATTAATTTGCCTACGGTTCGCCAAGCAATCATTCGACCTCTCCTAAAGAATTTCGGATATAATCAGCTTCTCATCAAAACAGAAACCACGCTGGAGTCTTTCACCGATGTCTAAGTATGACCCAACTCAGAAAACTCTCGGAAAAGAAAAATTGTCACGCATTCCCATTAAAATCGAGCTACCGATACGCCGCTGCACAAACCCGATTGGATTCGCATTCGTTTATCTACCGACAACAAAGTCACTCAACTGAAAAAAATACTTCGAAAAAATCGGCTGGTGACAGTCTGTGAAGAAGCTTCTTGTCCCAATTTAAATGAATGCTTTGGTCACGGTACCACAACCTTCATGATTATGGGTAACAAATGTACCCGTCGTTGTAGTTTTTGTGATGTGGGCCATGGGCGTCCCGATCCTCTCGATCCTGAAGAACCCATCAATTTGGCTAACACTGTAAATCTCATAGCTTTAAAATATGTGGTTATCACATCAGTGGACCGTGATGATCTACGAGATGGAGGGGCTTTGCATTACGTCCAATGTATTAAGGCCGTACGCGAAAAAAACCCAATGATTAAAATTGAAATTTTAGTTCCTGATTTTCGTGGACGTATGGAAAAAGCTTTGGACATTCTTGCACAAGGACTGCCGGATGTTTTTAATCACAATATTGAAACAGCTTCTCGATTATATAAGCAAGCTCGACCTGGCGCGGACTATCAATGGTCCTTAATCTTATTACAGCAATTTAAAAAGCGCTTTCCTGAAATTCCTACTAAATCAGGCATGATGTTGGGGCTTGGGGAAACGCGTGAAGAAGTGAAAGTAGTGATGCAAGATTTACGCAAACACAATGTGGACATGTTAACACTCGGCCAATATTTACAGCCTACCCGTTATCACATGCGTGTCGATCGCTATGTTACTCCTCAAGAATTTCGTGAATTAGGCGAACTTGCAAAAAGTTTAGGATTTATGAATGTCGCCAGTGGCCCCTTAGTTCGCTCTTCGTACCATGCCGATTTACAGGCAAAAGGGGATATAATTTTATAAATTTTCTCATTTTCTTAAATGGCAAATTTAAATGGCAATATAAAAAAAATAATCGGATGATTGAGCATTACCCGACGCAAATTAATCATTACCTACAGGCTCACGCTATATAGGGATATTATTTGCTTTTCTCGTGTCGCTCGCTGAATCCTTACCTTTAGTTGGAACTGTTATACCCGGTTCTATCACCATGTCGATTATTGGTATTCTAGTAGGTCGAGGGATGATTTCGTTAGATGGCACTTTATTTTGGGCGTCGATTGGTGCGTTAGCAGGGGATACTGTCGGTTTTTTTGTAGGAAAACATTATAATGACGCCTTCGTCTGATCTGGCCTTTCAAACGATATCCTCAATGGTTAACGGTGGGAGAAGCCTTTTTCAAAAAACACGGTGGGAAAAGTATTTTAATTGGCCGTTTTGTGGGTCCGGTAAGAAGTTCCGTTCCATTAATTGCAGGCCTTTTAAAAATGAGCTGGCCACGTTTTTTTCTTGCAGCCATTCCTTCAGCAATACTTTGGGCAATCGCTTATTTATTACCTGGAGTGCTTATCGGCACAGTCTCCTTGCAATTGCCCCGACATGTAACTACTACGTTTATATTAACGGGATTAGCTATTATCGTTTTGGTTTGGTTGGTTTTTGGGGCTATACAGCGTTCTTTCAGTTACTTAATTTCCATGGTTAATGACGCCATCGACCGTTTGTGGCAATGGTTATATCTTCACCATTCTTCACGCTTTTTATTACGACTTATTACTAACCGTAGAATTCCTACCGATCATCATCAATTAACTATGCTACTGTTAGCATTTCTAAGTCTTTGTTGTTTTTTCGTATTGTTTATTGTTGTCGCCACACTAGGGCCCGCAACTAACTTTAATGAACCTTTGTTTTATTTCTTAGAAGTTTACGATTGCCCAACACTGATAAATTTTTTACAATCATAACAATTCTAGGCGATCCTAAGGTAATAATTAGCATCGTTTTACTCTTCATAGCTGCCCTTCTTATTAAAAAACTTTGGCGCCCTGCCTTACATTTAACAGCCCTTACCCTAACAGCAGGTTGTCTTACTTTTGTTTTAAAAAATTTAATTTATTCTCCCCGGCCCGCCAGCTTTTTAGTTTTTGATCACTCCTCTTCTTTTCCCAGTGGACACATAAGTCTTAGCCTTCCTGCCCTGGGTTTTATTTCCTTCTTAACTTCTCAGCAGATACCTAAAAAATGGCACTGGATTCCTTACACCATTGCAACTATTTTAATTATTTTAATAGGCTATTCTCGTTTATATTTAGGCGCGCACTGGCTAGAAGACGCTTTAGCGAGTCTTTTTCTCGGATTTTTAATTTTGTTGAGTGTTATCATTTCATATCAACGCTATCCTCCCAAAGCCTTTGGTAATTTAAAATGGTTAATTTTTTTAATTCTTGCTATTACCTTTCCTTGGGCTGGCTTTAGCAAAGTAAAATACCACACTCTTATGCACTGTTACTCACCCATATTAGCTATCCAAGAAACAACTATTGAGGATTGGTGGCAAGATCCTTCACGATATATTCCTATTTTCCGGCTTAACCGATTCGGACATCCTACTCAACCTTTTAACGTTCAGTGGGTGGACGGATTAAGTACTATCGAACAAACATTAGAGCAGCATGGGTGGCAAATTATTCATAGTAAAACCGATGTCCAAACTGTATTAGGACGATTCGCAAGTTATAAACCCGAACACCATTTACCATTATTTCCTTGGCTTTATCGAAGCAAACCACCAGTTTTATTTATGATTAAACACCTTCCCCATGCAACTACTATTGTCGAACTTAGATTATGGGAATCGGGCGTGCGGTTTGAAGACGCTACCTTGCCTCTCTGGGTAGGTTCAATTAATTATCATCTAGCACCTAAGCATTTAATCACTCTTCATCGACCTCATGAGATTACGTGGTTGAATGGTGGAGGAATCAATCAACTTATTCCAGCCCTATCTGGCTATCAATGGAGAAAACTACAGATTCATCCACCTGGAAAATCCAAAAAAATCCACCGTCTCCCCAACTGGGATGGAACTTTGCTCCTTATTCGATCTCAGGAAGGAGGAATATATACTATCTTATTGAAAATTAATTAAAAATTCTTTTACGGCCAAGTTACATTTTTTGTGCTATAGTCTCATTACTTAAAAAATAGGAGATATTTCCATAGTAAAGACAAAGTCAATTTCAACAACAAGCTTGACGAGTATAACAACGACCTGCTGCCAATCTAAGTCGCCAAAATACACGAGTACAAAGATAATCTTTAAAGATAAGTAATCTTTGATTAACCCCTCCTACTGAGCGTTTACAAAGTGGGAGGTGTTTTTTAAAAGGCCATATTTTTGCCACAGAGGTATTATCATTCTAATATTATTCCACACAATAATTCCGGAATGAACGTCGTAATCTTGAAAAGTAACTTGCCAAACGAAAGGACACTCGCTGAGAAAATCCAATGGCATAAACAGCTTGCGTGCACTGAGGTAAAATATAATAGCCAATATTCTCTTCGGATGAGCTATATCGCGCTCTAAAAGCGGTAAATTATTGCGAATGAGGTTCTCTCAAATCCATTGAGCAGTCTCTACTTTTAATCCGGTGTTGTCATACAAAATCCAATCATTCAGTCAAACGGAAAAACGAATAGGAAGTAAATAAAAATTAATAATTCTTTCTACGGCTATCTTTCTACAGCTATTTTTACTAATTCATGAATAATAATCATGGAAAATGAGAGGACCCCAAAACAGCAATTGTATCGCCAGATTCACAAATTGCCGCTAATTTTTGGGGATTAAGGGCATCAATAAATATTAATTGGGGTCACATTTTCGTAACGATTTTCATATCGAGGGAATGTTTTGGGAGTGGCCCCCATAACCAATCTTTTATTGATATTTCATGTACAAATACGCACTCAGCATAAACTCAACTTTTTAAATAATCGTTAAATAATCGGTAATCCATTGTAAAGGTTCAGCGACCTCTTTCAGATAACAAAAATCATTTTCATTTTCATTTAATGAGTCGATTGGAAAAGGATTTGAACTACTTGACGTAGTTAAATGATTTTTTAGCCATTTAAAAAATTCCAAAAATAATTTAACCGCCATATTAGAGGTCACCCCCCAATATCGGCCAAAATCGCCCACTTGAAAATGAGAATCCAACCAGACAATAGTGATGAGCTGAAACCCCTAAGTCTAAAAGCTTTCCTAATGCTGCTAACTTCTGGGCCTGAAAACCAACCACCGCATATTCGAAATCGGTTGCTGAGCCCATTAATTAGTTTCCCTCCCTAACTATTCGTATACTCCCTCCGTTTTCGCCGTTCATCAGCTTTTGCACGCCGATGTTGTCGACGATAATCCGCTTCTTCATAACGACGCTTTTCAATATCTGTCTCAGGTATTACACTAGGAACTTCGATGGGACTACGATTTTCGTCTACCGCTACAAAAGTAAAATAGGCTGATAAAATATGACGGACCTCTCTTGTTCTTGAGTTTTCGGCTAACACTTTGACCCCAACTTCCATAGAAGTACACCAAGCACGATTCAGTGAGGCTCGAATTGACAAAACATCACCTCGTGTGGCCGGAGCCAAAAAATGCAAAGCATCTACTGAAGCCGTTACACACGTACAACCACTATGTCGCTCAGCGACACCAATGCAGTTCGATCTAAAATGGCCATTACCAATCCGCCGAATACCGTATCCGTAGCATTTAAGTCATTAGGGAAAATTTTATAAGTTTGATCATGTATAGCAGATTCTGATACCATTTTTGCTTTTTTAGGTTCCATTAATACCTCTTGAGTAGACAAAATAATACCAAAATGGACCGCTATAGCCTATAGATATAAAGTAGACATAATTAATTAATGGCGATAGTTTTAACTGAGTTAGGAGAAACTTCAATAAAAACGGAGGATTTTTATGAACATCATTATTGCCGAAGGGAGCCGATTTATTGGCAGTTTCATGACAGAACGCTATTTAAAGTAAGGTCAACGAATTAAGGTTACTAGTTGTTCAGAGACTAAGGTCCGCAAAAAATTTGGGGAGCAAGTTGGAGGCTATAGAATGGCCTGCTCTGAGAGCTGAAGAATTAGAAGCTGCGGATCTTATTGTTAACCCTGCAGGGACTGGCATTGCTGATAAGCGTTGGAGCAAAGCTCACAAAAAAGAAATTATTGAAAGTCGAATTAAGCTAACAGAAACTCTCGCCTCACTTCTCAAGGAGCTAGGGAAAGCAACCCCCTCCCCCCTTTTTCAATGCCAGCGCTGCTGTGGGTATTCATGGATTGCAGAAATCCACTGCCTCATAACTTCCGCAGCCTTGGATTAGTCACAATCTATTCACGAAGGGAACGATTTTGTTTCTCGAGTAGTGCGAGCATGGAAAAAAGCTGCTACCTCATCTATCAAAAACGAAGGCGTTAGAGTTCTTCATTTACACGCTTCGGGGTTTATAGGCAAAAAAGGGGAGAGGCGCCCTTTCACGATTGGCGCCTGCCTTTAAATTGGGTTTAGGAGACAAATTGGGTCAGGGGTCGACAAACTTATTTCCTGGATCAGCATCGTTGATCTTTGCCGCACAGTAGATTTTTTCTTAGAACAACCAGAAATTAGGGGGGGCTGTTAATGTAGTGCCTCCCGAATGTTTTACCCAGGCTGAGTTTTCTGACGCTATTGGGAAGGTATTACACCGACTGGTTTTTCTCACTACCTGAGCTTTTGCTGTAAAACTGCTTTTTGGGCAAATGGGTGAAAAGCTTCTTCTGAATGGACAACATGCGATGCTCGCATGCTTTTGGAACACAGATTTCATTTTCAATATCCCGATATCGAACCTGCCTTAAGTTACGCTTTGACAACTTAACTATTCCATGTCATAAACTTCCCGTTGTTCAATCTACAGAACTAAAGGAAGTAAAAAAACGCCATGAGTAAAAAGAATATCTTTTACGCCCAGTCTGGTGGCGCAACAGCAGTCATTAACGCTACAGCCTGTGGCGTCATTCAAACTGCCAAAAAATATCCTTTACAAATTAATAAAGTACTGGCTGGACGAAACGGAATTATCGGCGCACTTAAGGAAGAACTCATTGATACGAGCTTAGAATCCTCCGAAAATATTGCTGCTCTCCTCCACACACCTTCAAGCGCTTTTGGTTCCTGCCGTTACAAGCTCGCAGACATCAACAAAGACCGACGCCAATATGAACGGCTAATTGAAGTTTTTAAATCTCACAATATCGGTTACGTGTTTTACAATGGTGGCGGGGATTCGCAAGATACTACCTATAAAATTTCGCAAATGAGTCAACTCATGGATTACCCCTTGATCTGCATTGGCTTACCGAAAACAATCGATAACGATTTACCTTTTACGGACAATTGTCCCGGCTTTGGATCGGTAGCTAAATATGTGGCAGTTTCCACAAAAGAGGCTGCTTTAGATGTGAAAGGTATGGCAGCAACTTCCACCAAGGTTTTATTTAGAAGTTATGGGACGACATGCCGGTTGGATCGCCGCTACTGCTGCATTGAGCCAACAATACCCTAATGACGCTCCTCATATAATTTTATTTCCCGAAATTCCTTTGCAAACCGAAGCATTTCTCACAAAAGTCAAAGGAGTGGTCCATAATTATGGCTATTGTGTGATCGTAGCTTCAGAAGGAATTCGTTATCCAGATGGTCGATTTATTACAGAATCGGCTGGATCCCAGGATACTTTTGGTCATGAACAATTAGGCGGTGTTGCGCCTATTTTAGCTCGCCTCATTAAAAGACACCTTGGATTTAAATACCATTGGGCGGTAGCTGATTATCTGCAACGTGCAGCTCGGCATATTGCTTCACAAACAGACCTGGATCAAGCTTATGTGCTCGGACAATCCGCTGTTGAATATGCCCTCGTAGGACAATCCGATGTAATGCTTACTATTCAGCGTGAAAAAAGTCCTGATTATCAATGGCATGTGGGAACAGCTCCTCTCTCTCAAGTCGCCAATGTAGAACACAAATTGCCTCGGAATTTCATTGCTAATGACGGTTTTGGAATAACCGAACCTTGCCGTCGCTATCTGGAGCCGCTTATTCAAGGGGAAAGCTATCCGCCCTATAAAAATGGGGTTCCTGTTTACGTGAAATTAAAAAACCAACTGGTTGAGAAAAAATTAAAAGAAGCTTTCGCATTATAATTTTTTCCAACTATTGGGTATAAGCCCCCTGATTTTTTTCTAGGTTGATAACTACCAGAAATTTAAGTTTCTGTCCATTAACCAGAATTTCCTAAGGCTGGGCATATTGAAGGATAATTTCAGTTATTTGTGGCACTGAAAAAGCATCGGAATTTACCTTAAATTGCCAAAGTTCATATCCGGAAGCATCCTATCCACTTTCCTTGTGCAGGCACATATCGATGGCCCACAGGTGAAAATAATTGATGATCATAATTTAAAACCAGAAACCAGGAATATCCTATTGTAGGATTTAATTTTAGTTTTAAAGTTATCTCAGGGGAGGCTGGAGAAATTAAAATAGGTTTATCGGGATTACCTAGCATGCCTTTTTCTACTCCAAAAACAGGCATCTTAAAGATAAAGAAATCCATAAAGAAAAAATTAATCCCATATATTTTATTAATTTTTCATTTTTTAAATCCTATTTAAAATTTCCTACCAGCCCTATTGGGGAAAAAACATGTGGAGTAAGAAAACTTTTCCTGACTCCCCTCCCCCATAGGCCAACTTGCTACCAATTATAATCGTGCCATCCAATTTACGATTGATCGGAAAATAAGCCCACCATAGGGAAATTTAGCCACTAATTTCTCATCAAAATCTATCCCCTAAACCTAGTTCGTCTTTCACATTGAAATAGCCTTCTTCAAAATAATAATTATGACGGAAGACTTCATCAGTTTCAGAAGTATGACACATAAATTCTTGAATGCCGAAGTTATTGATCACTGTTTTAAAATGCAAAGAAGCTGTCATGGTAATGGGCGAAACATCGGTTGGTCCATGATATCCCATACGTATATGATAAATATCCGCAAAAGAAGCGACTTTCGTCATTGGCGTAAGCCCCCTCAGGCCATGCACTATGGACATTCTAATATAATCAATTAATTGCTCTCTATTAATTGCTCTCTTAAGGTAATTGCTCTCTATTAATTGCTCTCTTAAGGTCGTGCAATCATAAATAACATTAAACACCTCACCTACGGCTATTAAAGGCATTGTAGTATGTTCACGAATAATGCGAAAAATACCCTTCCTGCAATTCTGGTGGGACCGTATCTTCAAGCCAAAATAAATGATAAGGCTTCCAATTCTTTTCCTAGACGTGCTACTTCAATAGGCGTCAAGCGATGATGACAATTCATGGAGGAAATGAGGATCATCACCATATGTATCGCGCAATTTTTTAAACAATTTAGGCACGTGATTAAGATATTTTTCTTAGGCACGTGATTGAGATATTTTTTTAAGGAATAAGGAATTAATTGATCTTCCAAATAAGAAGCCACCACGAGTTTACGACCATTTAACCTCCCATCCCCTAATCCATAAACCTTCATCCGTATAGATTTTTAAGGTCATGAAATTATGCCCTGGAGAACATACAAAAACTTTTGCGTCGGTAATTTTCATTTATTTTTTCTCTTCTTCTAAAGCCTTCTCTCTCGCACATGCAAAAATGGATACTTTTTTATTTAAATATTTCTAAGGGCATTTTCTAGGTTCCAAGTCATGCTCATTAAACTGCCCTTCGTAAAGGAATAGACTAACAAATCTGCCTGACCTCAATAGGCATTAATAGAACCAATGTTCACAACTGTGTCACTACCCTCTGCTTCTTAAATTCCTTAACAACTTGCTTGTGTCAAAAATAGAGAAGCTCTGAAATTTAAATGGACAATCCAATTGAAATCATCCCACAGTGACACTCGAAATATCATTGCGTGGCGACTTACCAGCATTATTAAATAAGGACTATCAATACGACCAAAATACTCCATGGTCGCCTCTGCAAGTTCGGTAGTGCTTTTGATATCGGAATCTGAAAGTTTCGATAAAAAATAGGCTGTTTTATCTTCCACTAATTTTCTTGTACCAGGGCCTTAGCTCGCGCTTCATCTCGGCCATATATCATCACCTTTTAGCACCTTTTGCTACACACTCCTTTGCGATAGCAGCTCCAATACCAGAGTGTGGATCCAGTCACTATGACCAATTTATCTTTTAGCAACATGCAACTAGCAACATGCAACCTCTCAGAGAAAAATATGGATTACCAGTATACGCACGCTTTACTCTTGTGCCAATGAGGGATAGGGTATTATAATCTGATAAAAATCAGGACTGAATATTAAGTGATTGATGGCATAAATAATATTCTCGCCCCTTTTCCTATCATTCCCGTAATCGTGTTGAATGATGTTGAACACGCTGTACCCTTTGTGCCCTTGGTTCACACTTTAGTCGAAGGCGGTATAAAAATAATAGAAATTACCCTGCGGACGCCTATCGCCCTAGCTGCAATTAAAGCAATAAAAAAGAACTTACCGAAATGTATCGTAGGCGCTGGAACTATCGTAAAACCATCTCAATTATCGAAAATTAAAGAAGCAAATGCCGATTTTTCAGTAAGTCCCAGTATTTCGAACGAATTAATTCGAGCTGGTCAGAAAGAAGATATTTCCTACCTGGCAAGTGTTGCTACTCCATCCGACCTGTTGCTTGCTATTCAAGATAATTTTTCTTTCGTAAAATTCTTTCCTGCTGCTTTAAATGGAGGCGCGAAAGCATTACGAAATTTTATGAGTATTTTTCGCATTATGCGGTTTTGCCCTACGGGCGGTATTAACCTAAATAATATAATGGAGTATTTTTCACTCAAAAATGTTGTATGTATCGGCGGCTCATGGTTAACTCCCCAAAATCTCATTGAAGGTCAGCAATGGAAAGCGATCTCTGAATTAGCGGATAAAGCAATAAAAGAAATAAAAAATAAGGAGAAAAAATAATGGCCTTAACTTCATCAAAGATGATTCCCTTAGGAACGAAAGCTCCAAGCTTTAACCTGCCTGATGCTGTAAGTGGTGAAAAAAAGTCATTAGCCCAACTAAAATCCGACATTGCCACAGTCATTATGTTTATCTGTAATCACTGCCCTTTTGTTCAGCACATCCAAAAAAAATTGGTTGAAATAGCAAAAAAATATCAAGCCAAAGGTATTCAATTTGTGGCTATCAGTTCTAACGATATCAAAAATTATCCGGAAGATTCTCCTGAAAAAATGAAAGCCGTAGCTGAAGAGTTTGATTATCCCTTTCCCTATCTCTATGACGAAACTCAAGAAATCGCTCAAGCTTATCAGGCAGAATGCACTCCTGATTTCTATGTATTTGACCGCAATCTTGTTTGTATTTACCGCGGTCGTTTCGATGGTTCGAGCCCGGGCAGAAATATTCCTGTAACGGGGGAAGACCTTAGCAAGCCACTGGACAATATACTTGCGGGTAAACAACCCATTGACGCCAATCAAAAACCCAGTCAAGGATGTAACATTAAATGGAAATCATAACCAACTGTCGTATTTGGATACTTACCTTGACGCCTGTCCGTGGAAAGGAGGTATTGTCACCACCACGGTTGATATTAAAGCTCGGAATAGACGCTCTTCGGAAATCATCGAGGAAATTACTCAAGATATAAAATCCAACGGTAAACTTACATATCAAGTCATCTCACAGAAACTGGGAAATCGCGCTTTTGGACTTGCCTTATTATTTTTTACAATTCCTAGCGCCCTTCCTTTTTCGGCGATACCAGGGATTTCTTTTATTTTTAGTTTCCCCATCGCTATTTTTGCATTGCAATTGATTTTCGCTAGAAAACATTATAGTTACCAAAATTTATCGCCAATCGGACAATTTCGCATGAAAAAACTTCTAAATTTATCTTCAAAATATTACCTTATATTAAAAAATTAGAACGCTTACTTCATCCTCGTTTAACATTTATGACCTCAGGAGTAATGGAAATAATTAACGGAATCGTTATTTTTTTGTTTCACTTTTCTGTTACTCCTACCAATTTCTTTTAGTAACTTCATATTCGAGATATTCATATTCGGGATACTAATCATCCCATTTAGTCTGGGCCTCGTAGAAAGAGACGGAGTTCTTATTATTGTTGGTTATATTGGAGCTATTATTTATTTGGAGCTATTATTTATATAAATTTTGTCTATTTGCTTATAGCAACAACAATTAAAACATTCTTTGTCTTAAAGATATTCGACGTCAACAATCTGATATTCAGTTATCCCTTCCGGCGTTTCGACTTCCACAACATCCTCAATGTATTTTCCAATCAAAGCTCGCGCCAAAGGCGAGGATATCGAAATTTTATTTTCTTTCAAATTAGATTCATCTACACCTACAATCTGATAGGTGACTTCGGTTTGAGTTTTTAAATTTAACAAAGTAACTGTAGCTCCGAAAATCACTTTCCCCTCATTAGGGATATGCGAAATATCGATTATTTGGCAATTAGCCAGCTTCGTCTCGATTTCTAAAATACGTCCCTCTACAAACGATTGACGTTCCCTCGCAGCATGATATTCAGCATTTTCTTTCAAATCACCGTGGGCACGTGCTTCTGCAATAGCTGAAATGATGTTAGGGCGTTCGACAGTTTTTAAAAATTCTAACTCCGAGCGTAACTTAGCTATCCCATTTATAGTGATAGGAACAATCATTTGCATCATTATTACCTCAAGAAAACGTAAAAGTATATAGTATAACAAACTACTGTGGCGCTGGACATCTTAAGGAGCCGCCCGAACTCAGAATGAGCTTTTGTGAGAAATGCTATAATGATTTAGATTAGTATTAGCTAGATTATTATTAACGATGGAAAAATAGATTTTAGGATAAATCCAGGAGTAAACAAACATGAAGTTTAAAAAAAATTAAATGATTCGAATAGAGTTGGCCTCAGTGACTTACTTCTAAGCATTAAATGGGTATCAACGGCCGGCATACACTACCCCCCCGCGGCACGCCTCTCGGTACCCCGGCGCGCCCCCCCGATAGTTTTACGGACCCACCGCTTGTAAAGGCTATGGAGCCGCTATACCCGCTTATCGCCTAAAATTGTCAGGGGGGGGGGCCGCGCCCCGCCAACCAACAAATCGCTACTCTCTGCGTACTCGAAAGCTTACTTCAAGTTTCTGTAGGTAGCACCATAGGTAGCACCATACGATTTAATACATACCGAAAGAAACACAACAAATACTTATAAAGTTCTCAGTGTTACGGGTCAGCGGGTCGTCTTACAACAAGTTCCTTAAAGAAAGAAATGCTTGCCCCTTGTAATAGAGGGGCAGGAGTGTGTTTCACGCGCAGATCTACTCATCTTTGACGATGAAGATCTTGCAGAGACCGAAGACGATTGGAATTCCTCGCCTGTAAGGCTAAAACAGTAGCCTCTCCCCCAGCTAATGTCGTCGTGTAACACACTTTGTGTTGGACGGCGCTAATTCGAATAACATTTGAATCTTCAATGGATTGCTCGCCCTCCGTAGTATTAATAATAAAACTAATCTGGTCATTTTTAATCATATCGAGAATGTGAGGGCGGCCCTCAGTGACCTTATTAACCACGGTACACAAAATTCCCGCATTTTGTAACACCTTAGCAGTCCCTCGAGTAGAAACAATCTCAAACCCTAAATCCGCTAAGGCGCGGGCCACTTTCACCACGCGCTCTTTATCGGCATCGCGAACGCTGACAAAAGCACGCCCTTCTCGAGGAATAATATCTCCACCCCCCAATTGACTTTTTGCAAAAGCCTGACCAAAATTCTCCCCTATTCCCATGGCTTCTCCCGTAGAACGCATTTCCGGCCCCAAAATGGGATCAACACCTGCAAATTTATTGAAAGGAAAAACGGGTTTTTTAACGGAGAAATAGTTAGGAATGTATTCTCGCACAGCCTGTTCTTTCAAAGATACATTAACCATACAACGAGCTGCAATTTTAGTAAGAGGAACCCTGTAGCCTTTGCAAGAAAAGGGACTGTCCGCGAAGCACGAGGATTGACTTCAAGCACATAGATTTCATCCCACTGAATTGCAAATTGAGTATTAATTAGACCTACTACATTGAGTTCTTTTGCTATTAGCCGGACTTGCTCTCGCAACTGATCTTGGATTTTTGTGCTTAAACTATGAGGTGGGAAGGTGCAAGAGGAATCCCCGGAATGAACGCCGGCCTGCTCGATATGCTCCAAAATTCCTCCAATTAAAACGTTCTCACCATCACATACTGCATCAATGTCCACCTCAATGGCATCATCCAAAAACCGATCTAAAAGTAAAGGTTCATCTTCGGAAACGATAACATTTTTAGTCATATAACGAGTCAATTCTTTCTCACTATAAATAACTTTCATAGCTCGCCCACCCAATACATAAGAAGGACGAACGATTAATGGATAAGCGAATACTTTTGCTAAACGTAACCCTTCTTCAACACTGCGCACAGTTCCATTGGGTGGCTGTTGTAAATTCAATTCTTGAATCAACATTTGAAATCGCTCGCGATCTTCGGCTCGATCGATAGCATCCGGTTGTGTTCCTAAAATAGGCACTTTTGCTTTTGCTAAGGCTCTAGCTAATTTTAAAGGCGTTTGCCCCCCAAACTGGACAATGACGCCTTTTGGTTTTTCAGCGGCTACAATTTCTAAAACATCCTCTAATGTAAGAGGTTCAAAATAAAGACGATCGGAAATATCAAAATCTGTCGAAACGGTTTCGGGATTACAATTAACCATAATACTTTCGTAACCCATTTCACGCATAGCTAATGCCGCATGTACACAGCAATAGTCAAATTCGATGCCTTGACCAATTCGATTGGGTCCACTTCCCAACACCATTATTTTATTTCGCTTCGTTGGGAAGCACTCATTTTCTTCTTCATAGGTCGAATAAAGATAAGCCGTATCTGTAGCAAATTCGGCGGCACACGTATCGACTCGCTTATAAACGGGACGGATCTTTAATTTATGCCGATAATTCCGCACTTGCTCTTCGCTAGTTTTTAATAACTGAGCTAAGCGTTTATCAGAAAATCCTTTGCGTTTTAAATAAAAGAATTGTTCGCGAGATATTTTTTTTAAAGATTTATTCTTTATTGCTTTTTCTAAACGAACCAATTCTTCTATTTGAACCAAAAACCAAGGGTCAATTTGACTATCCCAATGAACTTCTTCAACACTAAAGCCCATTCGAAAAGCATCCGCGACGTACCATAACCGCTCAGGGCCGGCAAAGCGCAATTCTTTTCTAATCTCTTCACAAAATGCTTCATCGACAGTTTGGGAATCTTCAATCTCCAGTTTAGGTTCTAACCCACAAACGCCTATTTCTAAACCACGAATGGCTTTTTGTAAAGACTCTTGAAAAGTGCGACCAATAGCCATCACCTCACCTACTGATTTCATCTGTGTCGTTAGGCGAGGCAGCGTTTGGGGAAATTTTTCAAAGTTGAATCGAGGAATTTTAGTTACAACGTAATCAATTGTCGGTTCAAAGGAGGCGGGAACCCTACCACCAGTAATTTCATTCTGTAATTCATCCAATGAATAACCAATAGCTAATTTGGCTGCTACTTTTGCTATAGGAAAACCCGTGGCCTTTGAAGCAAGAGCCGAAGAACGTGACACGCGGGGATTCATCTCAATTACTATCATTCGTCCGTCCTTAGGATTAATTGCAAATTGCACATTAGACCCGCCGGTCTCTACTCCGATTTCTCGCAAAATTGCAATAGCGGCATCTCGCATTCGTTGATATTCTTTATCTGTTACGTTTGTGCCGGTGCGACGGTGATGGAATCTCCTGTGTGAATACCTACAGGATCAAGGTTTTCGATACTACAAATAATAATACAGTTATCTTTTTTATCGCGTACAACTTCTAATTCAAATTCTTTCCATCCGACAATAGATTCATCAATTAATATTTCATTAGTAGGAGATAATTCGAGGCCGCGGGTGCAAATTTCTAAAAATTCGTCTCTGTTATAGGCAATGCCACCCCCACTTCCACCTAAGGTAAAAAAGGGTCGAATAATCGCGGGAAATCCAACTTTACCAAGGATTTCCCAAGCTTCTTCCATCGAGTGGGCAAGGCCCGAACAGGTTGTCTGTAAACCAATTTTAGCCATAGCTTTTTGAAAGAGAGCCCGATCTTCTGCTTTATCGATAGCTTCTCGGGAAGCACCAATTAACTGCACCTTATATTTTTCTAAAACACCTTCTCGCGCTAAATCTAATGCGCAATTTAAACCCGTTTGCCCCCCCATGGTTGGTAGGAGCGCATCCGGCTTTTCTTTTTTGATAATTTTGGCAATTGTTTCCCAATTGATAGGCTCAATATATGTAGCATCTGCTACATCTGGATCGGTCATTATGCTGGCGGGATTCGAATTAACTAAAATTACACGACAACCTTCTTCCCAAAGAGCTCGACAAGCTTGCGTCCCAGAGTAGTCAAATTCGCAGGCCTGCCCAATGATAATAGGTCCTGCACCGATAATTAATACGCTTTTTATATCTGTTCGCTTTGGCATGTTATTTTATTGTCCACGCTCACTTATCAACTCAACAAACTCTTTAAATATTCCCCGCATATCCTGAGGCCCGGGACTTGCTTCCGGATGGCCTTGAAAAGCAATCGCTGGTTTTGTCTTATGTGCAATCCCTTGCAAGGTCCCATCAAATAAAGAACGGTGAGTCACGCGCAAAGTGTCAGGTAATTTTTTTTCATTCACCGCAAAACTGTGATTTTGGCTGGTGATATAAACTCGGCCAGTTGTACTATTTTGAACGGAATGATTGGCGCATGATGCCCAAATTTCATTTTTTCTGTTTGACCACCGCAAGCTAAAGCCAGGAGCTGAAAACCAAAGCAAATCCCTAATAAAGGAATACCGTTTTCTAAAATTTCTTGAATCGCAGTAATGGCATAATCACAAGCCGCTGGATCCCCTGGACCATTTGACAATACGATCCCACTGGGATTTAAATTCAAAACCTCTTTTATGGGTGTTTGAGCAGGAACTACAGTTACCGAGCAACCGTGGTCTACCAATAAACGCAAAATTTGCCGCTTCAAACCATAATCGTAAACAACAACATGATAGTTATCTTTCTGTGCAATTTTTTGGCTGCCTTCAAGAGCTAAGGTTCTCTCAACCCAGGTTTGCATTCTTCTTGTTGAAGCTGTTTGGGCTAAATCTTTACCCTTTAAGCCAGGATAAGCACGGGCACATGCAAGGGCTCGATCAGCATCTACGTCTTCACCCGCTATAATACATCCATTCAATACACCTTGTTCACGGATCAGCCGCACCAATCGTCGAGTATCGATTCCTGCAATGGCGACAATTCCATCAGATTTTAAATAATTCTCAAGAGATTGCTCCGCACGCCAATTACTGACTATAGGAGATAATTCACGAATAATTAATCCAGCAGCCCAAATTCGATGTGATTCTTGATCGTCGGCATTGACTCCCACATTGCCAATGTGAGGGTAAGTCAGAGTAATAATTTGTTCTGCATAGGAAGGGTCTGTCAAAATTTCCTGGTAGCTTGTCAGCGTCGTATTAAAAATAACTTCCCCGACAGTTTGACCTTCTACTCCGATAGAGTATCCAAAAAACAAGCTGCCGTTGGCTAATGACAAAATTGCTGGCTTTCGCCCGTTAAGCGGATTTAAATCGGTCATCGTGGCAGCAGGACCTCTTTTTTGAGTCTGAAACAAAACTTGTCCAAGGATAAGCGATTCTAGAGCGAATGGGAAGGAAGTTAAAATCTCATCATCCCGAAAAAAACTCCTTATCCCTCGCCACGCTCGGGATGAGGAGTTTTTAAAAGTAGCGGGGTTGACTTCTAGTTTTTACTTAGCGGCAAAAAACTCTTTTAAGCTATCAAACCAACTTCGTCTATGCGGACTATGATTCTTATCGTCTTTTTCCAATAACTTGGCAAAATATTTTAAGGATTCTTTCTGTTCTGCATTTAACTTTATTGGGGTTTCGACTGTAACATGACAAATTAAATCCCCTACTGCACCACTTCTCAATGCCTTCACCCCTTTTCCTCGCAAACAAAATTGTTTTCCACTTTGTGTTTCCGGAGGAATCGCTAATCGTACAGCCCCATCTAACGTAGGGATTTCAACTTCCCCTCCTAAGGCGGCTGTGACGAAGTCAATGGGCGTCTCCGAATGAAGATCATTACCTTCCCTTTGGAAGATAGGGTGAGGTTTTACTCGAATTTGCACATAAAGATCTCCCGGCGGCGCCCAAAAAGGCCAGCTTCTCCTTCACCGGCGAGGCGAATACGGTCTCCAGTATCAATGCCGGGAGGAATTTTAACGGACAACGTCTTGGTTTGTTGACAACGACCTTGACCCTGACAATCCGAGCAAAGATCTTTAATAATTCGTCCCGTCCCGCGGCATCCAGAGCAAGTTTGCTGCACTTGCAAAAAACCATGTTGTATGCGCATTTGCCCACTCCCACCACAGCGTTGGCAAGTAATTGAACTGATCCCTTTCTTAGCACCGCTCCCATTACAAGTTTCGCAGGTCACCCAAGTTGGAACTTTAATTGTTTGAGTGATTCCGTGAACTACTTCTTCTAACGAAAGAATAAGATCATAACCTAAATCAGCTCCTCGTTGTTCTCGAGGTTTAGATCGTCCCGCTCCAAAGATATCTCCAAAAATATCACCAAAGATATCTCCGAGATCGCTAAAACCGAAACCTCCCGAGCTCCCTCCAAAAGTTTGCTCTACACCAGCATGACCAAACTGATCATAAGAGGCACGTTTACGGGAATCAGAAAGCACTTCGTAAGCTTCTCGTGCTTCTTTGAACTTGATCTCTGCTTCTTTATCTCGCGGATTTCGATCGGGATGATATTTCATTGCCAGGCGACGGAAAGCTTTTTTGATTTCAGCTTCAGTCGCGTGCGGCTGACACCAAGAAGTTCGTAATAATCGCGTTTTGATGCCATGTGGTCTTTTTATTTATCCTGTTTTTTAACACGTCATCCCGAATGACCGTCATCACGAGTGTAGAGAGGCATCTCGTGATAGCGGGATGAGGCCGCCGCTCAGGGTAACTATTACGCCGGGATAAGCCGGGATGATGGTAAAGTTTTTTCGCTATTATTTTTCGTCTTCTTTTTTCTTCTAGTCTTTGACTTCTTCGAACTCAGCATCCACAACATCTTCCTTCCTGTCACTTTCCGTTTGAGTTTCCGTGGGACCTGTTTCGCCGCCTGGAGGAGCTCCAGCAGCTCCCTTTTTAGCATAGGCACGTTCTCCTAATTTAGAAGAGTGTTCGGTTAATGCCTTCGTTTTCGCCTCAATCGCATCCTTATTATTTCCCTTCATTGCTTCTTTGAGTTCTTTAATCGCTTTTTCGATGACATCTTTTTCATCAGTCGTAACCTCTGCTCCTAGGTCTCGCATAGATTTCTCAACAGCGTGAATCATCGTATCGGCTTGATTTCGTGCATCTACTAATTCGTGGAATTTACGATCCGCCTCTCGATGTGCTTCCGCGTCTTTGACCATCTTTTCAACTTCGTCATCAGATAAACCGCTCGAAGCTTTAATCACGATTGATTGTTCTTTAGCCGTCGCTTTATCTTTCGCTGAGACATGAAGAATACCATTAGCATCAATATCAAAGGTAACTTCAATTTGCGGCACACCACGTGGAGCTGGCGGAATATCTGTTAAGTCAAAACGTCCCAGCGATTTATTCGCTGAAGCCATCTCGCGCTCCCCTTGTAAGACATGAACCGTAACAGCAGTTTGATTATCCTCAGCCGTTGAAAATACTTGATTAGCCTTTGTCGGGATTGTGGTATTTTTATCAATCAACTTGGTCATAACTCCGCCTAAAGTTTCAATTCCTAAGGAGAGTGGCGTGACGTCAAGTAACAACACATCTTTTACTTCGCCGGACAATACAGCACCTTGAATAGCCGCACCAATAGCCACCGCTTCGTCCGGATTAACGTCCTTACGTGCCTCTTTGCCGAAAAATTCTTTAACGGCTTCTTGGACCTTTGGCATTCGAGTTTGACCACCCACCAAAATCACATCGTCGATTTCGGAAACTTTAAGTCCTGCATCTTTAATCGCTATTTTGCAAGGTTCGATAGTTTTTTCGATTAAATCTTCTAATAAGGATTCTAACTTTGCACGAGTGAGACGAATATTTAAATGCTTAGGACCGGAAGCATCCGCTGTGATATAGGGTAAGTTGACATCTGTTTGTTGGCTAGACGAAAGCTCAATTTTCGCTTTTTCAGCCGCTTCTTTTAGCCGTTGTAATGCCAGAGGATCGTTATGTAAATCTACCCCTACATCTTTCTTAAATTCGTTAGCTAAATAATCAATTAACCGCAGATCAAAGTCTTCACCTCCTAGGAAGGTGTCACCATTCGTAGCCAGGACTTCAAATTGGTGTTCGCCATCTACGTCAGCAATTTCAATAATAGAAATATCAAACGTTCCACCGCCTAAGTCATAAACAGCGATCTTACGATCACCTTTTTTCTTGTCCATTCCATAGGCCAAGGCAGCAGCGGTAGGTTCATTGATAATACGCTTAACGTTAAGACCCGCAATTTTGCCCGCATCTTTGGTCGCTTGACGTTGGGAATCGTTAAAGTAAGCCGGTACTGTAATTACTGCATCGGTTAACGGATGCCCTAAATAATCTTCTGCCGTCTTTTTCATCTTCATTAAGACTTGAGCGGAAATTTGCGGTGGCGCCAACTTTTCAGGATGACCGTCTCTGCCAGTCACTTCCACCCAGGCATCTCCGTTATCCGCCTTAGTAATTTTGTAGGGCACCATCTTGATATCTTTTTGGACAACATTATCATCAAAGCGCCGCCCAATTAAGCGCTTGATTGCAAAGAGAGTCCGATCGGGATTCGTGACAGCTTGCCGCTTCGCAGAGGCACCCACTAAGATTTCAGCGTCTTTGGTATATGCCACAATCGATGGCGTAGTGCGCGAACCTTCGGCATTTTCAATTACTCTTACCTTTCCACCTTCCATCACTGCAACGCAGGAGTTAGTGGTGCCCAAATCAATACCAATAGTTTCAGCCATTCTCTTTCCTCTCAAAAACAGAAATTTAGGATGCCTTACTCTCTAAGTGGGGACAGGGTTTAGGATTTCAAGGGATAAAATTCGTTAACGTTTTAAAGTCGGTATAGGTTGAGAAACATGACCCTCCGACCGTGGCCACAATTGTATTCTCCATGCCTCGAAGAAAAGGCGAATGTTCGTTAAGGCTGTACGATCTACCACCCAATTTCCCTCCAAATAGGCAGCGTCACTTACGGAAATCTTCGTGGGAAAATTTTCCAATAATTGCCAATATTTTTCCACATCATTTCTACGCCGATAGGCATCTCCCAAGACAAATTCTATCCATCGGCGTACAAAATCATGAACACTACCAGTTTAATCTTTAAATATTAAGTATTAAGCTAACCTTAAATTTTAGGCTGCCACGAGCACTCGTGCGGCTCGTAATACCCGGCCATTGAGTTGATAGCCTTTTTGTATCACCTGAGCAATTGTATCAGGTTCGGCATTCGGCACTTTTTGAATGGCCATGGCTTCATGAAAAGCAGGATTAAAGGGATCCCCAGGCTTAGGATCAATAATCTCAACACCGTGCTTTTCGAGCGTTTTGTGTAATAAATCCAATGTTAAACTCATCCCTTTTCGTAGACTTTGGGTATGTGGATCACTCGATTCGCGACTTTCAAGACCGTGGATTAAACTGTCAACGACCGGTAAAAGATCGGTAATCAATCGCTCTCCACCATATTTTATAGCATTTGCAATATCCCGTTCCGCCCGCTTACGTAAATTATCCATTTCAGCCTGTGAGCGAATGTATTGATTTTTATATTCATCTAATTTTCGCTCCAGACTAGTGAGATGGCTCTCTAACTTTTCGTGGCTGGGAAATTCGAGTTCCTCTCGATACGGCTCTATCTCTTGAGAAGCATTTTCTTCTACTTTTATTTTTTCTTCCTCACTTTCTAATACTTTTTCCCATTTGTTTTGGGATTCAAGCCCAGATTCGGTCTTCTCTTTTTTGCTCATTCGGATCTCCTCGGTCATATGAGATCAAATACTAAATAAAATATGAGATGCTGTAAAATCCCTAGAGCTCTCTGGCTGTGTAAACACAATCTGTAGCTTTCTTATTTTAAAAAAGTTATCCTCAATTCTTATGAAAAAGCCACCATTCCATCAGATCGTTTTAATGGGACGTAAAGGAGTCAATGGGGCCCCCGAAACCCTACAGGCCCTAAAAGAATATCTTTTATCTTTAAATCGGACCGTTCTCCTTGAGGAACACGCTGCACATATGATGAACGACCATAATTTAACCGTCCTATCAGCCAATCAATTAAGAGAAAAAGCAGATTTATTAATCGTAGTAGGCGGAGATGGAAGTTTACTCAATGCCGCACATATTGCTGTTCCTCAGAAGATTCCTGTTCTAGGAATTAATCGGGGACGTCTTGGCTTTCTCACAGATATTCCCCCCCACGAGTTCCTAAAAATAAATGCTATTTTGGAGGGGGATTATATGGAAGAAACCCGCTTTCTTTTAGAAATGACCGCAGAATACGAAGGTGAGATCATTACTCAAGGTATTGCACTTAATGATGTCGTACTGCTCCCAGGGGATGTAGCAAAAATGATTGAATTTGATATTTCGATTAACGACGACTTCGTGTGCAGTCAGCGTGCCGATGGATTAATCGTCACTACTCCCACAGGCTCGACCGCTTATGCCTTGTCTGGTGGTGGGCCTATTTTATATCCGCAATTAGATGCCATCGCTTTAGTACCCATGTTTCCCCACACTTTAAGTAGCCGTCCTATAGTTGTCCAAGCCCATAGCCAAATAAAAATAAATGTTTCTTCCCAAAATGATATATCACCCTCTGTAAGTAACGACGGACAACAGCGCGTAGTATTAGCAGCAGGTGGAAGCATCTGCATTCATAAATATAAGCACCTATTGCACCTCATTCATCCAAAGGATTACAATTATTACGATACATTACGTCGTAAATTAGACTGGGAAAGACACACCTCGAAGGTGTAGCATGTTAATGCATATTCATACTAAAAATTTCACGATCGTTGAATGCTTACCCTTGACTTTGACAAAGGCTCGTATTAACGGGTGAAACGGGCGCAGGAAAGTCTATTTATTGTGAATGTTAAATATCCCCGCTGTTTATTTACAAGAAGCCAGAACAGAATTAAATCATTATTGCGAACAACTCGATTTAAGTGCTGAAAATCTAGAAACTATGGAATTTCGATTATCTCTTTTGCACGACCTTGCTCGGAAACATTATGTTAGTCCTGAGGAATTATATTGATGTAAAAAAATCGGTTTATCACCGTATAAAAATTCGAAACTCTTGAAGTACGCATTCAGAATTTAAAAAAATCAAAAAATCCGCATTAAATCTGAATATAAAAAATCGTTCAAAAACTGAATAAAAGCTGAAAAGAAGCCACTAAAATTTTGGAAACCAAATTACCAAAAAATGAAACAACTAGGAATGATCAGTGGATGCTTCGTTATTCGCTTTGAAGAAAGCGAAAAAGAAATTTCGTCCTTGGGGAGAGAAAGAATTGTTTTTCATCTCAATACTAATCCTGGGCAGAAACTGCTTCCTTTGCAAAAAATAGCCTCAGGGGGGATTATTCCGAATTAGCTTGGCTCTTCAAGTTATTACAACCTGAAAAGAAGGGGATGCCCACATTAATTTTTGATGAAGCCGACACAGGCGTTGGCAGTAAAACGGCGGAAATAGTAGATCGATTTCTTCGCAAATTAGGCGAAAAACTGAAGTGTTATGCATTACTCATTTACCCCAAGTAGCTGCTCAGTGCCACCACCATCTTTACGTAAATAAAATTATGACAAAAACCGATGTCTTAACAACCATCAACGGCTTTAAAGCACAAAGAACGCGTTGAAGAATTAGCGCGAATGTTGAGTGGTGTCAAAATAACTCAATAGACAATTGCTCACGCAAAAATCTTGCTTAAATGCGAATAATGATTTTTTAGCTATCAATAAAGGAATGTTCTTCACAAGGCTGACAAATACCGTAAATTGTCAGATTATGGTCGGTCATTTTAAATTTGGATTTTTTAGCAATTGCTTTTTGGCGGCTTTCGATAATTTCGTCGATGAATTCTTCCACTTTCCCGCAATTGATGCAAACCAAATGATCGTGATGTACTCCTTGGTCCATTTCAAAAACAGAATGCCCACCCTCAAAGTTATGCCGTTTTACCAGCCCAGCCGCTTCGAATTGCGTGAGCACGCGA
The DNA here is from genome assembly GCF_018687865.1 of Coxiella-like endosymbiont of Rhipicephalus sanguineus. Lineage (NCBI taxonomy): Bacteria > Pseudomonadati > Pseudomonadota > Gammaproteobacteria > Legionellales > Coxiellaceae > Coxiella-like endosymbiont of Rhipicephalus sanguineus. Next base: position 24,304 of record NZ_NIQB01000093.1, read on the forward strand.
TACACCGTAGCAAGTCCCACATCTTCACCCATGTCTACTAGTTTGCGATAAACATTTTCAGCGCTCATGTGATGGGGATCGGCGCTTTCTAAAATTTTTAATATCTTAAGACGCGGGAGCGTTACCTTAAGCCCAGCCTTACGCAATTCTCGATCTTCCAACCTAAAATCCCCTGATATTTAAAGTTATTCTAACATAGCGGTCTTTAGAGGTTAACTCTAGATATTTACCTAAGACCGGTGTGCTACCTCTTCTCAAAATCGCTAAAGTAAAATGACCCAAACTCCTCTCTTTATTTAAACATGCTGGTTAAACATGGTGGGACAGCTGCATATTTGGCATAAGATGCGTTATAATCGCGTCTCATTTTGAAACATTCGAAAAATAAGGAGGAGGCTCCCCAATGCGGCGTGTGACATTGATCTTCCTAGTTTGTTTAATTACGACATTATGGGGTTGCGTTTATCATCCAAATATTCAACAAGGGAACATTATTACGAATAAAGATCTAGGTAACTTAGATACAGGAATGACAAAAGATCAGGTGCGGGTAGCGTTGGGTGATCCAGTGCTTGTCAATATTTTCTCTGATAACCGAATGGTGTATGTTTATACTTTCCAACCTGGCCATCGGCGAATGCAATCGACCCATTTAATTATTTATTTACACAATAATCACGTCACCAACTTTTGGATAGACAAAAACAAAACTATTGGCTGGGTAAATCTACCCAATCTTTAAATTATTTTGATCTTGCAATCTTAGAAGACAAACGCTGAGCTCGCAATAAACGCGCTTGTTTTGGATCAATGAGGAGAGAACGGTAGATTTCAATTCGGTCGCCATCCCCCACCTTGCCATCAAGGGTGGTACGTTTACTGTAAATTCCTACGCAGACTTGGGCCAAATTAATTTCCGGAAATTGCTGCAAAATACCTGAGCGCTTGATTGCTCTAGCTACAGTACAGTTTTCTTCAACTTCCAGAGGAATCTCCACTTGTTTTTTTGGCGTGGCGTAACAAATACTAATCTTAATCATGAATTTTTCTTAATCATGAATTTTTTCCATAAATAATATCAGCACGTTTACAAAAGGCATCAACTAGCATAGTGGCAACTTGGTTGAATAAGGGACCAAACATCAAGGTAAGCCACCGTGAGGAAAACTCAAATTCTAAATCTAACAACACTCTACAACCCCCTTTCTCCAAAGCTTTAAACTGCCAAAAACCTTCGAGTTGTCGGAAGGGTCCGTTCACTAAACGTATTTCCACCATTTTGTGAGGTTGTAGGCGGTTTAAGGTAGTGAATGATTTATTGAGCCCACCTTTTGAAAATGACAACGTTGCTCGTATTTCATCGTCCGTACGACTATTGATTTGACTATCGCTACAAAAGGGAACAAACTGCGGGTAGGATTCAATATCACTTATTAGTTTGTACATTTCTTTTTTCCCATAGGGTACTATTTTACTTTTATTGATATCAGGCATATCGTTCTGATAATATAGCCAACGCCATGAACAAGCAAATCACAAAAAAATCTGCGCCCTGCATTATTGCTTTAAATAAAAAGGCGCTCCATGATTATCATATTGAGCAGCGATTAGAAGCGGGATTAGTCCTAGAGGGTTGGGAAGTCAAAAGTATTAGGGTTGGACGGGTTCAGTTACGGGATGGTTATGTCATTTTTAAAGCTGGAGAAGCTTGGTTAATCGGAGCTCACTTCTCTCCTCTTCCTAATGTGGCCGACTACATGAAACCCGATCCTCAACGATCTCGTAAATTACTTTTAAGTAAGCGCGAAATTGGCAAGCTATTTGGCGCAGTTCAAAAAGAGGGGCTTACCGTTGTGCCTTTGGATCTTCATTGGCATAAAAATCATGTTAAGGCTGAAATTGCTCTGGCTAAAGGTAAAAAAATGCATGATAAACGGGAAACGATTAAACGTCGGGAATGGGAACGTGAAAAGCATCGGGTGTTTAAGTCTCATGGATAAGTGTTCTTCTCTTCCACCTCTCCGTCCGTCAGGTTACATGTAACCAGATAACGGAACCCGCTTTTCAGGGCGAATATACCGCCCTGACAGACACAGGGGAACTTAGCTTTTTTCCGTCAATGTGATTTAGCATTCTTTCGTTCAGAGAATAAATTTCACTCTGACTGCGGCGGCTGGCCAAGCTTCGACGAACTCCAGCATTGCAGGAACTGTAAAACGGCTATCCGACTCCGATGGGAAGCACACAGAAATTTGATGTCAAGGATGCGATGCGGATTTGAGCCATGTCTTTGAAGGAGAAGCCTTCACGCCAAAAAATATCCATCATTGCGTTAATTCGTTGAGTTGCGTTAATTCGTTGAGTTTGGATTTTGTTATTGATAATCAAGTTCGATAATCAAGTTCGCGATACAAAAGAAGGGATTTTAGCAGGCGGTTGTTTTTTGGGGCGTTGATTATTATTTCAAACAACTGCTGGGAGTTTGAAAAACAGAGGTAGGCTCTATACAGGTGGGGAGATGAAGAAAGCGATTTATGAGGCCGTTTGCAAAGGAACGACAGGACACGTGGAAGCTATTCGTGTTTTATATGATCCCCAACGAATTAATTACGATAAAGTTATCAGGTATTTCTTTGAAATTCATAACCCGACGCAAACGAACGGACAAAGCCCTGATATTGGAGAGCAATACGAGAGTGTTATTTTTTATTACGATAATCAACAAAAACAAATTCTCAAAACAGCCATAAAGCAGTTGATAGCAAAAGGTTACCCTGTTGCCACTCGCCTCGTTCCCGTTAGCACTTTTTAGCGAGCTGAAGAGTACCATCAAGACTATTTACGGCAAGACCGGGAAAGAACCTTACTGTCATCACTATATGAAACGATTTTAGCCGGCTTTACGATACCCTCCTGTCTAATCTATAATAATAAGAGTAAGAGATAATAAGAGATAAGTCCGGGGGCGACCAGGCTTCGACGTGAATCCTGAAACCTGAGACGCATGCCGAGCCGGCAACGGAGGCTCGTAAATCCATCAGTTGCAATTGTATATCTGCAAACGATACACAATACGCTGTAGCTGCCTAATAACGCGGCCTCCCATTATCAGGATTAGCTTGTAGATTCTGTCTAATGGTCATATTTTATAAGCTCGCTTTCAAGCATGGCCCATGACTTGGAAGTTAAACTTCAGGGCTCGCTGTCAATCTCCCCTGCACGTCGGGTGGTTGTCAGCTAAATAATAGACGATGCTAAGCATGTAGGGTCAAAGGCGTATGATTTACGGACGCGGGTTCAATTCCCGCCGCCTCCACCATGTAATGTAAATGCAATGTCTCACATTAAAAATCACTGATTCCTTCTTAGAATGTCTAAATATAACGTTCTTTTCCTGTAATTTCTTTAGTAATACCTAATGTTTCTAAATGTTTGATGGATTTTGTCGCGGTAGGAATCATGATATTGCAATGCGCTGAAATTTTTCCAATATCCGTCACAGAATGCTTTTCTAAATAATGATGCACTAATAATGCAGAAGCGGATGGTCTACCTAGATCTTCATTTTTTTTTGGCGATCTTCCGTAAAAAGTTCAATGATATCTTTTGTATTTTTTACAGCTTAATTGGCTGTCTCAATCACACCTTCTAAAAAAATCGAATCCACGATTCCTAATCACCTATTTCTCGAACACTTTGTAAATAATCATAGTACTGCTCGCGATATGTTTTAAAATACAAGCTTAAATAGAGCAGTGGTTTATTTAAATCCTTCTACATATAAAAATAAAGGTAATTAGTAATCGCCTTAAACAGCCATTAACATCTATAAAAAGGGGTGAATAGTTTCAAACTGCACATGAACTAATGCAGCTCTGACTAATCTAGGTAAAAACTGTTTTTCGTCATGCAAAAATAACTCAAATTTTCCCATTAATTCGATGAATTTTTCAGGCCATGGGGGTAAACCGTAGCATTACCCGGTCGTGTGCTGCCAATCCAGTTTTAAGATGTACGAAATTCACCAGGTTCCTTGACACTGCCCCTACCTTTACTTAATAAAATTTCATGAATTTCTTTTATCAAATGCAAACTCAGTCGAAAGCCTTCACTTAAAAATTTAAGGCCGTACTCCATAGCAGCCACATAATTTGAAATCTCAATGACATTGTATTCTAGGACATTGTATTCTAGCACACCAGGCACTTTTCCATTTTCATACATTAGCAAATCCGACAATGAGAATTGAGTTCCTTCAATTTGAGAAAAAAGCACGGCTTCTTTTCGAATATATATGTAAAGAAATAATTCTATAATTTAGTAAAATGTTGCCAATGCCATCAAACCGCCCAATGGCGAGATTGGCTCGATCTAACAAGGGGTAGATCAGCTCCAGTTGCGGCTCAGGTTTCGGTGGTAAGGGCTTTGGAATATAAGCAAAGCAGCTCTCCCCGCCATAAATGATTTAACTCTTTGTCCAATTCTCGTTCTTTTATATTCATGAATCATGATTATTAAACTTTAAATCAAAATCCTTTAACTAATTAACATTCTAACTAAAAAGCTTAATTAGTAAGATCTAATTTAAAGGAAAATGTTCTCCCATACTTAACACAAAAATCATAGCCCATCCTCGATAGGCTCATTTTCTTTTTGTATTTTTCAAATATTTTCATTAATATTTTCTTGTTCCTTAGTGGGTTGTTGTCCTTTCAAAAATTTAGAAAAGAAAGAGGAAACATTGTCCAAACAGACAGAGGTTAGATTTGGAGTAGATTTGTCTTATAGAAATCGCTTTTCTCTAGAAAAACAGAAGAAAAGAAACGAATAACTGCTATTCAACAATTTAGAATAAACAGTTTTAGAAAGTAGCCTTTCTTCCCAATAAACTATTCGACTCATTCTTAGCCCAGGAACCCAGTAATTGCCTTTGGCTCTCTGCATCACCCAGTAAAATAAAAACTCTAGCCAGATATCTTGGATAATTCATCTTTGCTTTCTGAAAAATTTTATCTGCTAGTTGTAATATGAGACTTTGATTAGCTATTTTTTTCTACCAGAATTTCTGGTAATTTTTTATTCGTCAATAATTCCAACATTTTAAGTAAAACACATCGCTTTCTTTTAATTGGAATAATACCCGCGTCAGATAAATAATGTATACTATCTTTCAGAAGATAGATTTCCTTGTCTTTTTTCTAAAATGACGTCTTCTAATTCTGAATAGATAAATTCTAAACGTTATACTTCATCTGTTATAAAATTACGAAATTAAATATCAAAAAGCTAGGCGAAAATCTTACTTTCTACGTGTAATGCTAAAAAAATTCTCTCAGCTCCTCTATCAATTCCACATCTTCACTCTTAAAGATTGATAAGAACTGATTTAAAAAAGACTCAGTTGATAAAGGTATTCATTAAAAATTCTCAAAAAATTTTTCTATATAAACTCCATATACCAAACAATGCGGCGTACTTGAGATAGTTCCTTGAAACATAATTTTATCCGATAAATAAACAGTAGTGCCCCTATGCAGTCTGTTGACAGCGGAGTTGCGCCGAATACAGGCTCCCTATTCTTTCTAGGCGACATCTAAATCATCTATTCCAATAAGAGGGTGTAGGATGTCATGAATTGTCATGCGATGTTTTTGAAAGGGTTATCCCTCATTAGAGGGGTCACCAAAATGGTCATCGCCCAAATAACGCTCATCAAAAGCTTTAATTTTAGGATTCAAATAAACAATTTTTGCTGCAAGAATTTTTTCTGCAAGATCAGCAAAGCTACGTCGGCCAGATTGGATACGAATACGCCAGACATTGATTTCAAGTCTTTTAGCTGCCTGAACTAAAAATTTATTAAAAATTCCTCTAAAGGTAGGACTAGAACTATATATATCATCTCGTAAAATTCTCCTATATTGAGTCCCATATCTTCTGAATCTCCTGTCACTTTAAAATATTTCTAAAATTCTTCCAGGAAATTACAATGTATGGTTAGGCTGTATTTGAGTCTTATCGAATTTCCTGCAACTACTTTAAAAGTTCGATCCTAGGAAATTTTCTCATCCCCCAGACCAGGTTCTCATAGAATTTCTAAGACAGCTGTTCAAGAATTAAAATTAGTTTCTAACTCATTAGCATACTAAGGATCTAAAACGATTTCAAATTCATTAGCTAAATAATTCAATAAAAATTTTACCTTTTGCTTCTAGTTTTCAACTTCAATAAGGATACTTCTGGAGCAAGAAATCAAACGCAGCGCTAAAAATATTTTCGGCTAAAAATGACAATTATTACCATTTTTTCTAAACTTTTTCTTCTTTCATAAAGAATTGAATTAATTATTTCTTATCTTTAAAATAAAGTAATATTCGAAGATAGTGATAACGAAAAATAGGGATTAGAGAGAAAGCATCGAATATCATAAGCTGTCAACTTCATACTTGGGTGCTTTCTCCTATTCGCTCAAACGCTTCTTGAAGAAAATCACGGTTCTATACTGGCGTTAATTTTCAATAATCCGCTATTCTTTCTAATTCTAGCTGTCTTAGTGAAAAAAATACAATCGATTTTTAGTATTCTTAAAAGCAAAGCTATCGAAATAAATATCCTTGCTTTTATTGACATTCTCATTGAGTTAAAATAATTGATTAACTATTTTTTATTTTTGATACGCCGAATTTAATTGATACACCGAATTTAATGCTGCTAAATAAACCGAACGTAATTTAAACCGAAAACGCAATTTATTTATTAAAAGTTTACCGCTCACCCGAATGCCGTTAAATACATTTTTATTGTCTAATCGATTCCAAATCGAAGCAGTCTCAAGCAAAGATCAAAGATGAGAGATTTTTTTAATCTCGAATTAAGGGCGCTGTCTCCAAGAAAGCTAACTCTGGGAAAGGCTGATTGTTATATATTAAAACTGTCTTTAATACTTTTAACAGATAGCTTTTTAACACATCCACTTTCTCAAAATTAACCCATTGTAAGTTCTCTTTTAATTTATAAAGACGTATTTCTTCAAAAAAGTGAAAGCATCAAAAGTTCCTCCTCTTAAAATAAGGAAATTTTGTAACTATAGACTATATTGTATTCTGCTTCGGGATGAAAATCAATTTAAGCCAAAATCGCTAAGTTTATTAAGTCCACTTTTATAAAACGTCGGTAGGTAGCCTGATCTAAAGCTATGATTAATTTATTAGTCAATCACATATAGTCAATCATATAAATT
>NZ_NIQB01000094.1:0-70522 GCF_018687865.1 Coxiella-like endosymbiont of Rhipicephalus sanguineus
TTTGATTGCTCAGTAACAAGTGATAGCGATTGGTGATATGCAAAATAATAAAGTAATTATAAAAAAGGTATAAAGGCTGTCGAAGAAGTAGTGATTCATGTCAAAATAAACTGAAGGACGGTACCACCGTTAAGATTCATAATAGTGTGGTATTACAAGCACCGAAAGCTGCAGCTTTGACAGGAAGCTAATGACGAGATTTACTTACAAATTTATTACGCGACCTGTTCTTGCCGTTGTCGTGAGTTTGATTATTTTCATTTTGGGATTGCGTGCCATTATGGAAATGGAGGTACGCCAGTATCCAAAAATGGATAACACATTCATTACAATCAGCACCTCTTATCTGGGAGCGTCAGCTTCATTAGTAAAAGGTTTTGTAAAAGGTTTTAATTACAACTCAAATGAATTTATGACAGGGTTAACGGGAGTTCTCTTTACTGAATTTGCATTTACTTTAACAGGATATGTGATTGTATCCGGAATTATTGCACTAACCTTGTCACCAATGACGTGTTCTCGATTATTAATTCCAAATATTGAAAAGCAACGTTATGTTCAGTGGGTTTGATTGGGCATTGGATCGGATGAAGAAATTTTATTCTCAGTGACTAGCAGCTGTTTTAGATCATTGCCCATTAATTATTGTTTTAGCTATTGCGGCTTTAGCGAGTTGTTTTCTTTTTTATATTAATACCACTATACCACTTCAGAACTAGTCCCTGAAGAAGATCAAGGGGTTTTATTTATTCAAGCCCACAAGGTCCCCTCCCCAATACGCTAATATCGATTATATTGAGACTTATTCGGACGAATACGCCAAATATTTTAAACAACTTTCTTTACTTGAGAATTATTTCGTGATTAACGGGCTTTAGAACTATAAATACAATATTAGCTGGAATGATTATGAAGCCATGGGACGAACGAGAACAAACTCAGAAAGAAGCACAACAGTTTTCGCAACCCGCACTCAATAATATAGCCGGATTGCAAACATCCATTTTTCCGTTAGCGTCTTTCCCTAGCGGGGGAATGGGCGCCTGCCTGCCGATACATTTTATTGTTACGTCTATTTCGTCCTTTAAAGATATTTATTTGGCGGAAATGAAAATTGTGGATGCTGCTCAAAAATGCTGGAATTCGCTAATAAGCTGCAAAGGAAAGAAGGATTGTCTATTCGAGAAACCATTGAAAAGGCAGCTGCTATCCGATTGCGTCCAATCTTCATGACAATAGCACAGACATGGTTCTGGGAGTGGTTCCTCTTTTGATTGCTACAGGTGCTGGTGCTGTAAGCCGGTTTAATATTGGACTAGTAATCGCCACCGGTATGTTGTTGGCACAATGTTTACTTTGTTCATTGTACCGACTATGTGTACACCCTCACCATCATTGCTAAAAACATCAGCTATTGCGTAAAGCCGATATCATCGAATAATCATTGAGCCTATGAAAATTTATTCGCTCCTGAACTTATCGAGAACGCCGATCGCGAATGGTAGAGGGATAAACCCTCACTAATTGATTTTCAATGACTTGGCAATGAGCGGGTTGTAGATTTCGGGTGGGAGGGTGAATGTATTCCGCACATCCCGACAGGGTAGCAAAGAAGCAACTAACCATAAGGATTTTATCCATTTCTTTTCTCCTCTCATTCGCAATTACCTCTCATTCGCAATTACAATAATAGTATAGATGAGTTATTATCTAACTCACAAAAAGTCAATCAAAAGGGGAGGTAGTGGTTAAACCCTATCGAAAAAAAGATCCATACCATAAGCGGGAAGCGTCTTTATATAAGCATCCCGTTTCCAGCAGAGAACTTATTATCCAATATTTGAAAGAAATCAATCGCCCGGTTAGTTTCAAACATTTACTAACAGCTTTTGAGTTGAAAAAATCAGAAGAAAAAGAGGGATTACATCGACGCTTAGTGGCAATGACTCGGGATGGCCAGCTTATCAGAAATCGATGTGGTAGTTATGCTTTAGTTCAAGAAATGGAATTAATTCGAGGGCGTGTTCAAGCTCATCCAGATGGTTTTGGATTTTTAATTCCCGACAATGGCTTGGGAGATATTTTTTTGCCAGCCAGAGAAATCCGTATAGTATTTACGGATGATGTGGTTTTAGTTCGCCTTACCAATCGAGGGGAGCGAAGACGTGAGGGGGCCATTGTTGAGGTATTGGAGCGAAATACTCACCAAGTTGTAGGGCGCTATTTTGAAGAAGGTGGTATTGCTTTTGTTGATCCGGATAATAAGCTAATCACTCAGGACATTTTAATTCCTTTCGGACAGCAGGGCAAAGCTCAACCTGGCCAATTCGTCGTTGCTGAAATAACAGCACAACCGAGCAAACGACGACAAGCATTAGGACGAATAATAGAAATTCTTGGTGATCACCTAACTCCAGGCATGGAGGTAGAACTTGCTATTCGTGCCTATGAACTTCCTTATCAATGGTCTGCGGAAGTACTCCGAGAAGCAAAACAGTTATCTGTTGAGGTACTGGAGCATGATAAAGTAGGACGAAATGATTTACGCCATCTGGCATTAGTAACTATCGACGGGGAAGACGCTAAGGATTTTGATGACGCCGTTTATTGTGAACGGACAAAAAACGAGTTCGTGCTTTATGTAGCTATTGCTGATGTTTCACATTACGTAAAATTAGGCAGTGCCTTAGATCAAGAAGCCGAAGCACGGGGTAATTCAGTATATTTTCCGGAAAAAGTTATACCCATGTTGCCGGAAGCTCTGTCAAATAATCTCTGTTCGTTTCGCCCCCACCAAGATCGATTAGCCGTCGTTTGCGAAATGCATATTTCCTCGGAAGGGAAAATAAAAACCTATAAATTTTATCGGGCAGTTATTCATTCTCACGCTCGATTAACTTACAACCAAGTGGCAGCCATATTGCGAGGTGAAAAAACTAAAAATTCAGAAATGATACCCCACATTAAAAATTTATATAGGTTGTATCAAAAATTATTAAAACAACGAGTAAAACGGGGGAGCATTGAATTCAATACGACTGAGACTCGAATTGAATTTGATCAGAGAGGTAAAATTAAACGGATCGTTCCAATCATTCGTAATGAAGCGCATCGGATTATTGAAGAGTGTATGTTAATTGCCAACGTGTCGGCTTCGCATTTCTTACAAGAAGGAAATATCCCCACCTTATATCGAGTTCATGAAGGACCGGATGAGCAAAAATTGCACGATCTTAAGCGATTTCTTCGGGCATTTGGACTTCGATTAACGGGAGGGGATAAGCCAACCTCTATGGATTATGCAAAATTATTACTTCGAATTGAAAAACGTCCTGATGCGCATTTACTACAAACCGTTATGTTACGCTCCTTGCGCCAAGCCATTTACACTCCCGAGAACGTAGGTCATTTCGGTTTATCCTATGAAGGTACTGTCATTTTACTTCCCCCATTCGACGTTATCCTGACTTAATCGTTCACCGGGGAGTTTGCCACCGGTTGCAAAAAAGATCAGTGAAGAAGTTCCCTTACGATGAACTAAAGTTGATAGTTTTGGGTGAACATTGCTCCATGTTAGAACGGCGAGCGGATCGAGCTACCCGAGATGCGATAGATCGGCTGAAATGTGAGTATATGCTGAATAAAGTGGGGCAATCGTTTGATGGCCGCATCGTGGATGTTACTGGATTCGGTGTATTTGTGGAATTAGATAAAATCTATGTTGAAGGTTTAGTTCATATAACGGCGTTGGAGAATGATTACTATCATTATGACCCTATCCATCATCTCTTGCGAGGAAAGCGTAGCGCCCGAACTTACCGTCTGGGTGACCCGCTTCGGGTCATTGTAGTTCGTGTAGACTTGGATGAGCGCAAAATCGACTTTGTGGTTGAAGAGGAAAATTAGTTATAGAATAGGCAATTACCTTACTGGGATATAAATGGACGCACTCTATCAGAATCACCAAATCCGTGAACTAGAGCAATTGGCAGCCAAATCTGGTATCGATGCCTACGAGCTCATGGTTCGTGCAGGGGAAGCTGCTTTAAAAAGCCTGATCAAGCATTGGCCTACCCTTAAAGAAATTACAGTTTGTTGCGGAAAGGGAAACAATGGTGGCGACGGATTGGTTATCGCCTGTTTGGCGCATCAGAAAGGTTTTAAGGTTACGGTTTATTCTCTAGCCCAACAACCTACTGACTATCGCGGTCCTGCTGCTCAAGCAGCCCAGGCTTGTGAAAAACAAGGCATTTCGATTCAACCCTTCCCTGCCCCACTTTCTTTCGAAGGGGGGTGATCATAGATGCCCTTTTAGGAAGTGGTCTAAAAGGAGAAATCCAGTCACCCTACACTGAAATTATAACAGCGATTAATGAAGCCAAAGAACCTGTTCTAGCAGTTGATGTCCCTTCCGGTGTTAACGCCGATACGGGAGAAGTACAAGCAACGGCTGTAAAAGCTGATTTAACCATTAACTTTATAGGATTGAAACAAGGATTATATACCGTTCGAGCACCAGCTTATTGTGGTAAACTCGTATTAGCCTCATTGGGTCTTCCTAATTCTTTATTCACACAGGTAAAAACCCATACCCAATTATTGGATTGGTCCTACGTACAATCTTTGCTCCCTCTCCAACGCGAACGTGATACTCATAAAGGTAATTATGGCCATGTATTAGTAATTGGCGGTGATTATGGAATGGGGGGGGCAGTCCGTATGGCGGCTGAAGCTGCTGCTCGGGTAGGAGCCGGATTAGTAACTGTTGCGACTCGTCCTGAGCATGTACCGATTGTAAGTGGATCGCGACCCGAATTAATGTGTTATCAAGTAGCTGAGGCGTATGACTTAGAGAGCCTCCTTGAAGCAGCGACTGTGGTAGTAATTGGGCCGGGATTAGGAAAATCAGACTGGGCAAAAGCTTTATTAAACAAAGTATTACTTACGAGAACTCCCAAGGTGCTTGATGCTGATAGCTTGAATTTATTGGCAGAAAACCCTATTTACCGAGAAGATTGGATATTAACTCCTCATCCCGGTGAGGCTTCGCGATTATTGAATGTCTCTTGTCACAAAATTCAAAGCAATCGATTCGAGGCGATTCGACAACTGGCCCAGCGTTACCGGGGCGTAGTAGTTTTAAAAGGAGCCGGCACTTTAATTAAAGGAAGAGAAGAGGAGATCTCTGTTTGTTCTGCAGGGAATCCTGGCATGGCTACCGGTGGTATGGGAGATATTTTGAGTGGCGTCATCGGGGGCTTGTTGGCTCAACGATTAAGCTTCATGATGGCTGCTCAGGCGGGAGTCTTTATTCACTCGCTGGCGGCAGATCGTGCTGCCGAGGAAGGTGGGGAGCGAGGATTATTGGCTACGGATTTGTTCCCTCATTTGCGTACTTTAGTGAATCCTAGCGGAAGTAAATACTTTTGATTATTTCTTTTACTCCTAAAATTATTTCGAGTGAGAAAGCCATGCTTTTACTGGGTGAAGAAATAGCAAATTATTACCTAAAAGGGACTGTTATTTATTTATCAGGAGAGTTGGGTGCTGGGAAAACAACTTTAGTGCGCGGATTTTTACGGGGACTCGGGTATAAAGGCTTCGTTAAAAGCCCTAGCTATTCTTTAGTAGAAATTTATAGATTATCGACCTTAGAGGTTGTCCACGTAGATTTGTATCGGCTGGAGGAACCTGAAGACTATTTGAATTTAGGTTTAAGTGATTATTTAAAAAATAATCCTATTCTATTGATAGAATGGGCTGAAAAATCTGGAAAATTTCTTCCTTCTCCTACCTTATGGATTAAAATTGATATTCAAGGTAAAAAGCGCATTGTCAAATTTAGTGTTTGATTCTTTTCTTAATTAGAGGAGAGGCTATTAGCTTATATGTATGTTTTTTACTCTGAAAATCCCTTGCCAAATACGTATAAGCCTTGTTAAGGTAGCTTATGCGAAAATATTGGCTATTTTTAATTGTTTTGCTTATACCTTTAAGTGGGGTTGCTAAAAAAAATGAAATCATAGCCTTACATATTTATTCTCAAGAATTGGGTTGTCGTTTAATATTTCGAATTAGCCCAACGCTTTATTATCACTATTTTCAATTATCTCATCCGGACCGCCTGGTTTTTGATTTTCCAAACGTTCATGCGGTTAAGCTTTTTGATCAGTCTCTATTAAAAGATACACCTATTAAAAGAATTCGCGATGCAGTCCGTAAAAAAAATGAGTTTCGGATTGTTTTTGATTTAAAACGTTCTGTAAAAATAAAAACGTTTGTGTTGAAACCTCAATATCTTGGAGAAGATGCTCAGTGGATAATTGATTTCAATTTTTCTATTAAGGCGGTTTCTTCTTTCAAAAATGCACACTCCCAAAAGACACCCCCTTCACCGATCCAATTTTCCTCATTGCCTAATCGATCACGCGACGTAATTGTAGTAATTGATCCAGGGCATGGAGGACGTGATCCAGGTGGAATAGGTTTGGGAGGTGCTCATGAAAAAGATATTGTATTAAAAATTTCAAGGTATTTACAGCAAGATATTAACCGGCAGCTAGGATTTAAAGCTTATTTAACCCGGAAAGGGGATTATTATTTAACGCTTCGCCAACGATTAGATATCGCTCGACAATATCGAGCCGATATGTTTATTGCTATCCATGCCGATGCTTATAAAAATTCTGATGCTCATGGGGCAACTGTGTTTGCGTTATCTCAACGGGGAGCAACTAGTGAAGCTGCGCGGTGGTTAGCTAAGTATGAAAATGAATCAGAATTGATGGGCGGGGTAGATCTCAGCGATAAAAATAATTTGCTCAAATCCATTTTAATCAATTTGTCTCAGACGGCTACGATTCATGCTAGCTTGCTTATTGGACAGGAGATTATTTATGCTTTATACCAAGTAGGGGGGTTGCACCATGGTCATGTGGAACAAGCCGCTTTCGTCGTATTGAAATCTCCAGACATTCCTTCACTTTTAGTGGAAACGGGTTTTATTTCTAATTTTCATGAAGAGCACAAACTTTTAAACCAAGTTTATCAGCAACGTATTGCCTCTGCTTTAATGCAAGGAATTCGAGCCTATTTCGTCCATAGCCCGCCACGAGGAACTTGGCTTGCAGAATGGCAAATTCAATCAATGGGTTCATCAAGAGCGCTACAGGTTTTCGCGAGGAGAGCCGTTTGACTAAATATTGCTGAGCGTTTTAATGTAAGTTTAGCCGCTTTAAAGCGAATCAATCATCTTTATTCTACTCAAATCCGAATAGGTCAGATTTTGTTAATTCCCAAAATTAAATAACAAAAAAATAGGTGAATCTGGATTTTAAAATTCTAAGACTTATTCGCAAATTTAGCCTGGTAATCGCGTTGGACCAGGAGAATGTTTTTTCCCATTATCTGGAATTATAAACTAGAAAAATGGTATCACTAGTGAGCAAGGAATTTCATGAAATAATTCAATGCTCAGGATTCCTAGGTATATCTCTAATAAATTAGGGCCGCTCTTTTTTGATTTGGCAGAGGTAAGTCAGGATATTTTTTAGGTTCGTTCTTTTGATTTTTATACTTACCTGTATGTGAACCCTACCTTTGAACATATTTTTCGAAAAAGCTGTTAAGCTCTTTATCAAAATCCCAGTTAATGGATTAATGTATTGTGTATATTAGGAGTGGCAAAAGATATCAGCGGAGAAAAATTACGGCTGCGTGAATTGAATAAAAAATTACGTGAGACAAAACAGCTGGCAGAACAGGCTAATCAAAGTAAATCTGATTTTTTATCCATGATGAGTCATAAATTGCGAATTTCGTTAAATGCCGTATGAATTGATAAATGGGGATCAAAGAGGATTTAGCTAGTCATACTTATAGAAAAGGGCTATAATAGAAATTTAATTTCCATAAAATAAAATATTCCTAGTGAAATTGTGGGAGATAAAAAAGGAATCAAACAAATTTTAATAAATTTATTATCTAATACCATAAAATTTACATATAAGTTATATGTGTAATTGACTGTAGGTTATCTCTGTAGAAGCACTAGAAAAATAACGGTATGTTTTACAGTGGAAGATACAGGAATGGAGATTGAAAAATCTAATCTTTCTTCCATTTCCAATCGTTTCCAACAAGTAAATTCGGTATATCATCGAAAATACGAGGGTGTCGGATTGGGCTTGTCTATTGTAAAGGAATTTGTTGAGAAAATAGGGAGTATACTATTAACGTAAATAATGAAATGTAGATGGGTTTCAAGTTCATGTGCATTATTCCCTTTGCACTTACAAAAAGAAACTGAGGTAATTACTCAAAAAACTTCATATTTGCTAGATAAAAAAGCCGTTTAATTTTGTATATCCTAAACCAGATCATAATTTTAAAATGAATGTTCTCGTCGTCGAAGACAATTTAATTAATCAAAAAAAATCCAAAATTATCTTGGAGGAGATTGGCTGCCACGTCGATATTGTTTCTTGTGCTAAGGATGCTATCGAAAAAAATGAAAAAATTAGGATATGGTTTTTATGGATATCGGTTTGCCAGACATGGATGGATTCGAAGCCGTTCAGTGTATTTGTGTCGGGAAGAGGCTCAAAGGAAACATGTTCCCATTGTGGCAATGACCGCTCATGTTTTTGTTCACAATCGCAAGCGATGCTTCGATGTCGAAATGGACGATGTAATGGCAAAACCTATCATGCAGGATGATTTTTATCAAGGTTCTCAGACGATGAGCTGAGTAAGTGAAGTTAGCTGTCACAATAGAAATTCCTTCTAGCAGATTTTCCAAAAATCCGTTAGGCTCTTCTCCGAAGTAGCACATTAAATTAATCTAGCTATGCGCATTCATCGACTAAGTGATCAAACCGCCAATCAAATTTCTGCCGGAGAAGTGATTGAACGGCCTGCTTCTGTGGTTAAAGAGTTGATTGAAAACAGTATTGATGCTGAGGCAACCCAGATTCGAATTTATATTATCCAAGGTGGCCTAAAACAAATTCGCGTCCAGGATAATGGCAGGGGAATTCATTATAAAGATTTACCCTTAGCCCTTGAGCGGTACGCGACAAGTAAAATTAAAAATGCCGAAGATTTGCAGCGCGTAATTACTTTAGGCTTCCGAGGTGAGGCATTAGCTAGTATTACAGCTGTAGCTCGATTGCAATTGACCTCAAGGCAATGTGAAGCGAATTTTGCCTATTTTATTAGTAATTTAGAGGAAAATCTTACTTCACCCATGCCTGCGGCCCATCCACCAGGGACCACAGTGGAAATTCAAGATCTTTTCTATAACATACCGGCACGACGGAAATTTTTGCGAACGCCCACCACCGAATTTCAGCATATCGAACGGGTAATAGAGCGGATTGCCCTTTGTCATTTTTCGATCGGATTCACTCTTCATCATAATGGAAAAGAAATAATGAATTTTCGAAGAGCGCTTACAACTTCTGATCGAATGAGTCGCATAAAAAGTATTGTCGGTGATGCATTTCTACAATCCGCTCTTTCCATCGAATTTATTCAGTCAGGACTATCCTTGCGAGGATATATTGCTGAACCTCATTATACGCGGAGTCAACCGGATCTCCAATTCATTTACATCGATGGCCGTTTTGTTCGAGATAAATTAATTGCTCACGCGGTTCGTCAAGCTTATCACGACGTTTTATTTCATGGGCGACACCCTGCTTATATCCTTTATATCACAGTGGATCCTTCCTTAGTGGATGTGAATGTTCACCCCACGAAGCAAGAAGTTCGATTTCGAGACCGGCACTGGGTACGAGATTTTATTATTCATGCGGTATCCGAAGCATTAGTTCAAATAAGACCCGGACTTTGTGAGACTAGCATTCAATCTCCTGTTAAAAAAGTAAATATTCAGAATAATCTACAAATAGCTCATATACCACATTTACCCCTTTCACTTAAAGAAGACATCATTTTGTATAAAAAAAAGAAAATAACGCCTAATCGTGAATTATACGTAGAACCCCCTTTCGACTATCCTTTAGGTCATGCGTTAGCACAATTACATGAAATTTATATTCTCGCTCAAAATAAAAAGGGATTAGTCATCGTAGACATGCACGCGGCGCATGAACGCATCTTGTATGAAAAAATGAAACAGGAAAAAGAAAAGGGGGAAATAGTAACTCAATCATTGCTTGTTCCTTTGCATGTTACTTTGAACCCTCAAGAAATAGCGATATATCAAGCCAATCAGTATTTATTTTTAGAACTTGAGTTTGAAATTGGATTATTAGATTCCGATAAAATTATCGTGCGTCGTCATCCTTCTTTAATCAAAGCAGCTGATATTGAAAAATTAATTCGCGATGTACTTGCGGACCTTATTGTTCATGCGGCTACTTTGCGCATGGAAGAAAAAATTAACGCCACACTGGCTCGTTAGCTTGTCATGCAGCAATCCACGCTCCTTATCGTTTAACTCTAGAAAAAATGGAAGCTTTATTGCGTGATATGGAAAAAACTATGCATGGTGGGTTATGTAATCATGGTCGGCCACTTGGAAGCAATTTGAGATTAAAGAATTAGATAGATTATTTTTACGCGGACAATAAGGTGGAAAAATACGTTGTTTGTTTAATGGGTCCCACGGCTAGCGGCAAAACTCAACTCGCCATTACCTTAACACAACTTTTACCCTTTGAAATTATAAGTGTGGATTCAGCGATGGCGTATCGTGGTCTTGATATCGGTACCGCAAAACCGACTCTTCAGGAATTAAAAAGCACGCCTCATCATTTGATTAATATCTGTGAGCCCGAAGTTCCGTATTCTGCTGGTCAATTTTATAAAGATGCCTTAAAAGAAATCGAACTTATTCATGCAAAAAATCGAATCCCTTTGTTAGTGGGGGGGCAATGTTGTATTTTCACGCATTAGAACATGGCTTTTCCGATTTGCCATCGCCCAGCCCATGATTAGAAAAAAATTAAGAAAGAAGCAGAAGAGAAAGGTTGGCTGCCTTTGTATGAGAAGTTAAAAAAAATCGATCCAAAATCTGCCCTGCAAATTAATCAGAATGATGCTCAGCGTATTCAACGAGCGTTAGAGGTGTATGAAACAACAGGACAACCTTTATCGGATTATCAAAACTTAAAACGATTAGGGGCTTTGCCTTACCAGTTTATCAACATCATTGTAAGCCCCACCAATCGGGAAGATTTACACCAACGCATTGAAAAACGTTTTGATCAAATGTTGCAGGAAGATTTTTTAGAAGAAGTTAAGCAATTGTATCAACGAAATTTAAATCCTACCTTGCCCGCGCTTCGCACTGTAGGTTATCGCCAAGCCTGGCAGTATTTGGAAGGTAACTCTGATTATGAAACCATGCGGTACAAGGCGATTGTTGCTACGCGTCAGTTAGCTAAACGACAGTTAACTTGGCTTCGACGGTGGCCTTATGCAAAATGGTTTGATAGCAATAGGGAAAATTTGATCGAAGGCATTGTAGATTATTTGAAAGATAGCGCGGTTTATAACAAAATTTGAGGTTAAGCAGTATAATCGCTTTGCCAGCGTTAGGTGCTAAAGCGTCTGTAGTGCAAAATTTATTAGCTAGTATGACAAGTCAGTTATTGCTTGCCGATAACGATCAAGATCAGAATGCCGATAGCACTAATCGGCAAACTGACCAAGATAACAATAATGGTAATGCTGATCAAAGTAGTGATCAATCCGATAATGGTGATGTTGATAAAGACTAGTCCTGTTATAAAAGTCAATAAACATTCGTAGATTGAATACCCCGCGCCTTCGCGTGGTATTTTATAGTTTTTAATGATACATGTAATTGTTCATATACCTACTTAAACGTTAATCTTTTTCGAGGGTGACCAAAAAAAATGAAAAAATATCAAATACCTACTGCCTTAAAAGGAGTGGTAGGAGCTTAAGGATAGCCAGAAAACTCCAAAGGGGCAATATTATTCGGGCTAAGATTGGTTCGGGATATCCGGCGAGTACTGTTTTTATGGAACGTCGCCCTACAGTAGGGATTATACTCCGGCACTCAAATTGCCTTATCCTGAATGCGATTGGGTTTTGATCCGGATCTTATGGTTGCCGGGCCTGGAGGTGGGCAAGAATCGATTAGGAGACCGGGGAAGGATAATACCATGAGGTGCTTTATATAACATTCATAGCTCTCCTGATGAGATTCTCAGGGGCAAACCGGGGGGTGGGGCTGCATTCGAATGATAATCACGATATTATAGAATTGTTCATAGAATTGTTCGAGGCTCTTTCTCCAGAGGATTGGGTATACGTGCAAAAAAATAGGTGAAAGAATGACGAGCAAGGGAAATCATGCGCGTGTTTGGTTTGGGGAAAGTTCTGAAGTAGATCAGGAGATTAGCCAGCGGTTCTCCGCCGATCTTGATCTTACCCAGGCTATCAAGGGTCAATACGTGGAATAGTAAAAGATACCTCGTGGCTAATTGGCCTTAGTTATTGTTTTGGATTAATTTTCACGACATATATACCGAGACTCCCCTAAAGCATTCGCTCAGGATGATTATACCTTGGGCATATGGGTTAATGGTATCGCACACCAAGAAGACCATAAACTGAGTCTCATTGAGTGAGTATTTTATTATTTTATTATTTTCCGTTATTACATTGCGGAAAATTTACATTATACCAGGAGATTTCCGTGCACAGATACCAAATGTTATACGAATTGGCACTACCAGAAATCCCAATCATTTACGAAAGCTTTTTTAAATTCGCCAACCATCATTACAATATTATTCGTCGTTTTGGGAGATTTCCCAAAGATAGCACTGTTTTTGAACCAGAGTCTATCCCTGAAGAAATTCAATATTTAAATGAGATGAAAGGATTTTGAGGTTACGATGGAAGAAAAACAACGAATTTATAAAGTTATCTTTAGTCAAGACGAAAAAGTTTACGAAATTTACGCTAGATATATTTCTGAAGAAAGCTTAATGGGCTTTATTGAAATGGAGGAGTTGGTTTTTAATGATAATTCCTCAGTGGTTGTTGATCCCTCAGAGGAAAAGCTAAAAACCGAATTTCAAGGAGTAAAACGAACTTATATACCCATGCACATGATCTTGCGAATTGACGAAATGGAAAAACAAGGTTCTGCTAAGATTAAAAGTCCCACAATGAAGGGAAATGTACATAATTTCCCAGGTGCTTTTAATAAGCCAGCGAAAGATAAGGAATAAACGATTTAGCATTTGCCATTGTTGATCTTGAAAATATAGAGCTTTCTGCGGAGGAGCATGAATTACTCGAACATCCTGCTATCACTGGAGTGATTTTATTTTCCCGCAATTATGAGAACCTTAGCTGACTCCGTCTCACTTCTAAAATTTTACTTCTAAAATTTAAAAAAAACAAATGCTTCATTGTTTATTGCCGTGGACCAAGAAGGCGGGCGTGTTCAATGCTTCCGTGAAGGTTTTACAGATTTGCCGAATATGCGCCATTTCGGCCAAATCTACAGTAGTGATCCTGAGCAAGAAAAAACAGCGTTACAAAGACATAACCATTAATTAATACTAATTAACCATTACTTAATACTATTAAAGAATTAAAAGATGCAGGAATTAGGGTTAATCTGATCCCTGTTTAGATGTGGATCAGAAGAAAGGAGAAGTGATTGCTGAGTAAAGCTTCAGTCTCCTGATCCTGCCGTAGTAACGGCATTAGCCAGCAGCGTCATTATTGAGACGCTTCACAGCCAGCCATAGGATGTGCGAGCTATACATTTCTCCAGTCATGGCGGCGGCCCCGGGGGGGGATAGCGAGCGACTCTCACCATTGCCTACCCATTTCCACATGATCGTGAAATGGTATGGAAAGTAGATATACATCCTTTTTCGAGGCTCAGCTACCAATTAGATGCGATTATGCCAGCACATGTTGTTGTATCATGCTTTTGATGATAAACCCGCAGGTTCTCCCCATACTGGCTTCGAACCGTCTTGCGTGAACAGTTTAAATTTACCAGAATTATTATCAGCGATGATCTCACTATGGAAGGGGCTGCTATTATGGGTGGGTATTCCGACCGAGCCGCTGAAGCACTAGAGGCAGGATGCGATTTAATGGCCATTGTAATAACCGCTGAGGGATTATCGCGATTTTAGACGACTTTTCCCATTACCGGAACTAGGAATTGGAGCAACGGTTACGCGTATTTAAGTAAAAATTAAGCATCTAAACCCAATTTTCTTCCTTTACGCCTCCGGTTAGAGAAATGAGATGTGGAAAGAAATTTTTAGAACCATTCGAAAAATACTTTGTTTTGTTGTACTATCTTAGCTCACGAATGATGGGGTGAGCTATCCAATTCCATATGCAGAATTTAATCATTAAAATTGCTTTACTGGTTGCCTTAGGAAGTGGAGCAAGCTTATTGGAATGGGTGATTTTTCGTCGTCTTTTACCTCACTTTAAACAAAAAACCGTATTTGGCGGTATTCCTTTTTACAGGCGCTCCATCAACCTCTCCAAATTTACGTTTGGATGATGATTGCTTTAAGTTTCATTGCTTCTGCTATCGCTCAAGTATTTACCTTCAATGGGGATTTTTCAAACGCTTCATCCTCAGCACGCCTTATTTTCACTCTAGTCGTTGTTTTTTGGTTTGTGATGCGTTTTCTTCGCCAATTAGAAGATGGCCTAACTGCTCGAGCACGCCAGGGCGTTGGTAAGGTGAGCGATGAAACCAGTATACATGCTTTGGCACAATTGATGCGCGTTGTCATTATCGTATTCATTTTATTAATGCTTCTCCAAACTATCGGTGTGAAAATGTCTGCTTTATTAGCATTTGGTGGGCTGGGAGTGGCTGTAGTTGGTTTTGCTGCCAAGGACACTTTAAGCAATTTTTTCGGTGGGATGATGATTTATTGGGACCGCCCTTTTTCCGTGGGTGATTGGATTCGCTCTCCGGATCGTCAAATTGAAGGGACGGTAGAATATATCGGTTGGCGTTTAACACGCATCCGGACGTTTGATAAGCGTCCGCTTTATGTGCCTAACGGCATTTTATCCAATATTGCTATTGAAAATCCTTCCCAAATGACAAACCGACGCCTTAAAATTACGGTGGGCGTGCGTTATTCCGACGTGACAAAAATCCCTGATTTAGTGAAAGCTATTGAGGATAGATTACGAAAGAATCCCGCTATTGATACTACCCACACTTTGTTTGTGAATCTCTTTGAGTTTGGCTCTTCCTCGCTGAATATATTGGTCTATGCTTCACCAAAACGACGGAATGGGTGAAGTTTCAGGTTATCCAGCAGAAAGTAATTTTGGAAATTATAAATGTTATTTCTCAATATGAAGCAGAGTGTGCTTTTCCTACTCAAACTGTTTATCTCCCGGAAGGAGTATTTTTAAAAACAGCGAAAGGAGGAATTGATAATGGACACGACGGTCGAGGGAGCACTGATAAAGTGGGATGCTCCGATGATTTTACCTGAACATATTCGTGAAGTATTTGCAAAAGCTACCTGTCTTTATTCTAAGACAGAAGTGGAGGCTGCTTTGGATACGATGGCTATAGAAATTAGCTCAGCTCTGTCTTCTTCTAATCCTATTTTTTTATGTGTAGTAGTTGGGGGGATTGTTCCGCTTGGAAATTTATTGCCCCGGTTAGATTTTACCTTAGAAGTAGATTATATCCATGCTACACGTTATCGCGTTGATACAAAAGGTAAAAATTTGGAATGGAAAGTCAAACCTACTTGTAAAATGAAAGGTCGCACGGTGGTAGTCGTCGATGATATTTTAGATGGAGGAGTCACTTTGGGCGCTATTATTAATTTTTGTAAAGAACAAGGAGCACAATCGATTTATTCTGCTGTTTTAGTAGATAAATGCGATGCTCGGTTACCTAGTGGTCCTGCATCTGCCGATTTTAGCAGCTTAAAAGTGGGGAATCATTATGTATTCGGATACGGGATGGATTATAAAGGATATCTTCGCAATGCCCCCGGTATTTATCGAGTAGCTCCCGAACATGAATAAGTTTAAAAATGACCCTAACTAACTTTCAAGTAAGAAGAATAATTTTAATTAGTATCCTGTAATAGTAGGACTCCGTAATAGAGAAAGTCCAGGTAATTCAATTAATTGTTTTGCATACGTCGTTTCTGACTTATATAAAAATTGTCTGATCCATTTGGTTGGTTAAAAAGCAAAGCTAAAGAAATATTAAAATAATGTTGAACATTATAAACCTTAAACCCCATCGCCTTCGATACGCATAGGATGAGTAGGTAAATGAATTATCGATTTTTGCCATGCTAAATGTAATAAGGTGGATACCCTAGATTTTCATTCAATTCGGTTTGCTCGTTTTTTGAAAGGAATTGCGAGGCAGGAAGCGGCCTAATTTGTTTCGTACTAAGAAAGTTAAAAAGTTAAGATTAGGAGAGGCGGAAGTCAACTATTCTTCCATTCCTTTATTTCGGGAAGTCAGTTGTAAAAAAAACAATCATTTCAATTTGATAGACTTTTGTCTCGGCGGTAAGGATAGGACTCAAGGTAATGAATAATAAGATTAACAACGATTTCATAAAAAAATTTTACCTCTTACTCTCTCACCTGAAAACTTGGAAAAGCGTCCACTCCTTAAATCAACCGATGCAAGAAATGTCAAGTTTCTTACATAACATAAGTATTATAAGTATTGTGAATACAAGCTAATTGAGCATAAGGTTTTTATTTTTGTTTGAAAAGGTTGCAGATAAGCTCAGGAAAAATTTTGACACGTATAACAAGCGTAGTCTTAAAGAATAGGTACTTCCTCTCTCACATACTGACTTTTTTTAATTTGTATTCGTCCACTTTCATATTTGCTCACAAATCCCCCCTCCAGTCGTTTTCAGACACACAGTGACCGTGATAAAGAGCGCCGTGACGTGCCCCGGGCAGCGTTTCTGGTGGGGGGGGGGGGGAGCTACGGGGGGAGCTACACAATCGAAAATATCCGCACCCTGGGCGACGACATCAATTAAATCTTGGGGGGAGTCTAACATCAATGGTATAGCGAATTTGAGTACTTTTTTCTCTCAAGTCGCGGAGCTGCCGCCTTAAAGGTTTGCCGATCGCCGTAGGAGGAGTAGGGTACTCGGTCATGAACTTCTTTGGATTGGATAAGCGAGCGATGTATTCGTTCCAAAGCAGCTAAGGTAGCTTCTTGGTCGCCATTTTTTGGGGTACATTCATCAAATACCATGATAATATCGGCACCGATTTTTTGAGTTTCAATAGAGAATTTAGGCGTCATGTGAACAATTTTTTCTGAAAGTGGGTGTTTTAAATGGGCTCATTCCGCATCTATTTTACAAATATTCCCTTTGAATAAACTAAAAACTTGAAATCCCCCCCCTCGCTATCCATCAACATGGGTTTATTCCAACCTATAAGTTTATGGCATCCCACCTGCTGTTTCGATAACTTCCAAACCAGGAGTGACCAACATATGCTAGGGTGGGTAATTTGCCCCAGCTAAAATAATTTGGCTGTTTGTGAGAGTTAAATCGTGAGGTGTCAGATGATTTACGAATGCATGGGTGCTAACAGGCATAAATGCGAGCGTTATTACCACTACGTGTGGAGTGGTAATTTGAGTTACCCGGGCAAAATTCGTTTTGAATCGTCGGATAAGTTCTGTTTTAAAAATATTTTCCATACGGCAATCAGTCTAAACGTATGTACTAACAGAGAGATAACCGGCTATACTATAAATTAATTTATTTGAAGAAGAAAATATTATGGCAAATTGAGTTTTTATTGTTAATCTTCGTTTTAGCGGTGACTTTTGTCTTTCATACCTTTTGGACCTATCAAGTTCAGGAAGCCACTAATCAAATGCAGCATCTTACGAAAAACTTTTCTATTATCGGTGGACTCTTCTTCATCATGAGCTTGGAGCAGGGCATTTTAGCCTCGATGGCGCTCGCCGACGTTCACTATAGCTAGGATTTTTCCACCAGGGGCTTATCTCTAAAACCCCTGCAATACTCACCATAGACATAAGCCATTGAATTCGTGTAATGAATGAAGTAAATATAACCTGTCTATAATCGGCTAAATTCCTATTGAAAAAAGCTCTGCTTCATTATACTAAGAAAGCCATGAATGACTATCGTATGATTGATACAGGTGATCGAGTAATGGTTTGTTTATCGGACGGTAAAGATTCTTATACTCTTTTGAAGCTCCTTAATCTGATTTGCACCGAGGGTAATTACAAATTTGATATTTTTGCATTTATACTTGACCAATCTCAGCCGGGTGGAACGATTCTACCTTGCGTCAACGGATGAAAAGTCATTGAATTCCCTATAAAATCTTCACTCGTGATACTTATTCCATTGTTAAAGATAAAATTCCGGAAGGTAAAACCTACTGCTCATTATGTTCTCGATTAGGTTGCGGTATTATTATCACTATTCTGAAGAACACGACCTTAACAAAATCGCCTCTGGAGATCATTGAGACGATTTGATTCAAACATTGCTCCTTTCTGTTTTCTACAACGGTCAAATTCGTTCGATGCCACCCAAATTATTAACTTGACAATAAAGCTCACATCCTTATTCGACCTTTAGCTTATTGTCAGGAAAAAGATATTATTAAATATGCTCAAGAACAATGTTTCCCGTTAATTCCTTGTAATCTTTGTGATTCTTAAGAAAACCTCATGCATCGGCGAGTAAAGCAGTTCATTGATGAGTTAACAAAAGAAAATCCAAAAGTATCAAGTAACATCTTGCGGGCACTAAGCAATATTAAGCCTTAAGCCTAGCCAATTGATGGATCATGACCTTTGGAATTTTAAAGAATTAGAAATTCCTTTTTTAGCTTCTTAAAGGGGCCCACCCCCCCAAGGCCCATAAAATTAACAACCGACAGAGGAGTTAAAAAAGAATATGAAGCTCCTCCTATAGCGACAGCCATTAAAAAAAGGAATCTCTGTGGGCGTGGATGGTTTTGGCCACTGCGACGGCAATAGGAGCCATCACTACTGCTGTTTCTGCATTGTTCATAAAATCAGATGATTATGGTAATAATCATAATTAATCCCAAAATGATAAACGCGGGATATTGCTTGGTAATTAAAAGAATAAAATGAGCGATAAGCGTCCGTCGTACTGCCCGCCGGTAGACTGTAAAGCTTCTCCCACGGGGATCATAACCCCTAGTAAAACAATTACCCACCAGTTAATAACCTTCGTAAATTAATCGAGTGGGAAGAAAGAGAAGCAATAATAAATCAAGAGAAACAATAATAAATAAAGCCAGAACAGCTCCTCCAAAAGACACTTCCAGGGGAACCCATTGCATAGTGGAAAGGAAAATCGCTATTGCGAAAATAATTACGGGAATAAAAGCCCATTTTTTATACCAACATCTATTCCTCATGAAGGGGTTGGCGAAAAGGGGTCCTTTCCCAAGCGATAGCTAATAAATTAATACGATAGCGTGCTTACTCACAATTTCACAATTGTGAGCTACAATTGTAAGGAATTTAGACGAACGATTTTCTACTCGCGATCCTGGTGGAATTACCGCCTTCAAGAGGCCGATTTCTTCCGAATTTAACATTTCTGAAGAAACCATTCATTCTATCGCTGACTATTCTAGTTTCCCTGCTTGTAAAAAATCTTGTAAATCTTCTGAAGAAATTTCTACAATTAAAATATCATCGATTTAGAGTTTTTTTTATCGCGTGATAAAACAAAATATTTCTTCTTATTACAAATTAATCTGATAATCTACGAATTAATCTGATAATCTAAAAATCGGCTTCAATTAATTTTTCAAAATCATTTACAGTGTTTTTCACTACCGTTGATTTTTCTGTAATTTTAACTTTTGTAAAATAGTCCTGGACTTGAAAGATTTCTTCTGTTTGTTTAGGTGCTTTACGATGAGGCAACAAACGCCAGCCGAATCAATGCAATAAATAAAATTTCCTCTATGGCAACAAAAAATCCAATGTAAGCAAAATCAAAAATGTCAAACAGTTTTGCCCGTAAAACTTTTGTGGTAAGCAAAAAATCAGTAAGTTAGGATGGGTCGCCTATTAAGGTGACTAATCCGCCCATGGCTGACGCTAGGGCAATCGGCATTAATAGGAGCAAAGGTGAACACTGTAACATTATTCATTAAAGGCCGATAATGTGCTGCTAATTATTGATAAAATCGCTAGATGGAGGATCTGACTTTTAGTGGCAAACGTAATTTTGTGAACAATAAAATCTACCAGTTCCGAACACGTAATTACTTGAGAAATAATCATTACACAAGCTACAGTAATAATTGCAGGCTTACTAAAGCCTGAATAAACCTTTGAAAAAGGCACAGCTCCAATAAGGATGCTCAACATAAGTGAAATAGCAGCAACGATATCACAACGCTAATAGCCCCATATGAAGATAGACTATTTCCCTCCTAAAAAAAACTAAAATTGTAGCAGCTTAGCTGGAAAACTCCAGCAGCCTTAATGAGCTTTTTTCATGGGATAAATGGATTGGCTGAAAAGGTGGAGCTTGAAAGCGAGGGTCGCCTTTACTTGCTCCATATTACGTTAGAAAAATTACGCCGCGTTATCACAAACTTTAATTCAATCCTCTGTGATAATCTGTTCACTACAGACAAAGAATTAGTCGTTTTTGAAAGCCATCCTACTAACGAAGAGAGTTATTATACGCGGCCTCTATACTTTTTTTCAATAATGATCACTAAGAGTCAATACTTGACAACCTCCCAAAGCGAACGTATATCACTTATTTAAAGTAGGAGGAAGAATCGTGTCGGAAAGAATTGATGATTTAACAGTCGAATATGTTGAAGATGGTATTGTTACGCTTAGACAGCTTGATAAAGTCATCTTAACAAAAGGTGCCTGGTGCACTATTCTTTATAAGATCCAAACCTGGAACCGATCGAAACAAGCTTATAATCCGGTGAGTTATACCATTCGGCGCTATCAAAAACGTGCTGGTGAATTTAAACAGCGCTACAAGTTTACTATTTCTAGCAATGAGCAGGCACAAAAGATTGTGGATGCGCTAACTAAATGGATGGAAGAATCTGAATAATTTTCTTATTAGCTCAATTTTATCATTAAATTTGAACTGCTCAGTGTAATTTCTTCCATCATGGGGTAAGACAAAAAACAAGCTAGGGTTTAATCTGCTTCGTCTTGAAGCACTAAGAGCTTCTGAATCATTTAATTGCCTAATCGTTTTTGGAGAAGAGACAGAATTGTTTCATTTATCGAATTTCGCATCCGATCATGGCTTAAAGTGTCCTTAATGGTATTTAAATCCAGTATGTCGATAAATTTTGTGGTGAAGGTACTGAAACTATTTGGAGACCAATTCTTTAAAAAATTAAAAAAGAGATCTTTTTTATCGGAAAATAATTAGAAGAAGCAATGAGGTCGTGCAATCGATTGTTATTTAACCAAAGTGCATTTTATGTGTGCTAATTGACGGCTGGCTAATACGAACTTAAATTTTTGAGCAATGTAATATAGGAAGCTGTTTTTCTTTGTGTGCCGAAATTGATTTCAAATCCCCAAAACTAGTTTTTTAATTCTTCATTCTCCTAAAGAAAGCTACTTATTTTCCAAAATCTAAATGCATAAGCTGGCTTTATAATCTTCAATACATTGCTCTAAAGAAACTTAATTAATATAGAGTTGTTGTATCTTTTCTATCCATAGAGCCTTTGCAAAGTAACTATCATCATTTTTTAATGTGCTTCTAAACGCCGCTAGTAGTAATGAAAGAACGATATTATTTTTCGTATTATTTTCTTCACGAACATAAGCTGGCAACCCATGATAGTTATACCAAAAAACACTGACTATCTCCTTACAGTCGCTTATTAAAGCATATAGAAAATTAATAGCGACATCTCTTAAAAGTGTAGAATTTTCCCAATTTCTTTCTTCAGAATTAGTTAAGTACGCTTACCCATGGCCCACTAGCTTATAATCAGATTGCTCTTCCATATCTCTTTTATAATGTTAACCTGGCTGCTCGCTAAGGCGTGTTGAAAATTATTGATTTGATCTGCTAGGCTAGCAGAAGTATTAATCGCATGCTAAACTTCCCAACCCGTAAGTCGCCAAAGAAATTATTTGTCCACAAAAAAAGTGTCTTCAAGAGAGGAATGTTGTTCCACATTGCGTTAATAACTTCATTACTACCGCTAATTAAAGCCTATCAAAATTTTGGATTAAGATTTCTAATAATTGAGATTTCTCATTGGATTCTCTGAAATTAATTACTCGGGCTATCGACTGGTACCACGTAAGCAATTCCAGGTTTTGCTTCTAAATGCTTTTGGTATTTTGGCTTTACTCTAGTAAAATAATAGTAATCAAAAATGCTGAGTTTTAGTTGCAATGGCAACAGCATTTTCATTAGTTTTTATTCATTAAACAGTAGCAGTTTCTGTTGTGCTTCCCCAGATGAAGCGTAATCTGAATACCAGTAGTCATGTATTATACATTGAATAATCAATGCCTATGTTTTGAGTTTAGCAGCTGTCGTAATTTTTGGAGTAAAGATTGGAGATTTAATCGGTCGTCATCGCGCGTTTTTGGGAGGAACGATCATTTTTAATTTTTATTCTGGCATCGCTCTTGTGTGCGATGGCTCAGTTAGGGCTATGGGTTATCGTTAGTCGAGCTATTCAGGGAATTAGGGGTGCTTTTATCATTCCCGCGATAGGGAGCCATTGTCATTCTTGAAATCTTTTCCTAAAACTTTCCTAAAACTCAGTGCCAAGAAAGAATTTCTATCGATTGGCTTGGGTTTGCTTTGTTAGCTATTTGTTTATCTAGTTTTATTTTAACTTTTATGGAAGCTCCTTCTTTGGGGTGGCGTTCACTGATAATTTAGGGCCTTTTGATAACGAGTTTATTAACCAGGTTTCTCTTTCTAGTACTGGAGTGTTGGTTAAAAAATCCACTTGTGAAACTTAGAATTTTTAAAAATAGCTTTTTCCAAGGCGTTATTAGTATTGATTTTGATACAGGCAGCATGATTTTTATTCAAGATATTTTGCAGTTTGGTCCAATGTTAGCTAGGCTTTAGCTGGTTTTTTGATGTTACCGGTAACCATTCCTTTAATTTTTATAGGACCCATTGCAGGAGTGATAGTTTAGGCCTACGCTTATCCATTAGCGTGGGAGAGCCCTTCTTGTGGTATAATATAAGTTCGAGCAACACCATGGACCCAGAAATATATGAATATATTTGGATATTTCCTAGTTTTCTTGCCTTAGGTTTTGCTACTCCACTCCTGATTTCATGCTCAATGGTTACAGGTCTTTCCACCGTGTTTCCTCATCAAAGAGGGATTGGTGATGGAATATTGGGGGCTTTCGGCAACTCGGAAGTTCTCTAGGACTTGCTTTGATAGGCTCAGTTACTTTTCATGTGAACAGACGAGACGACTTATTTATCTTCCTTCCTTGCTCACTAGGCCCAATAGCCCAACTTCATGAATCACAAATAAACGGAATTTTGACTGGGACTCTCTCAGAAAAGCAAGCAATAGCACATTAGCACATTTATCTTCCCATCTCTTAAATATTATTTATCAAGCCAGCTATTCATGAAGCCAGCTATTCATGCTTTATACTTTAGCCTTCAGTGTTGCCATATATATGGTGTATATGGTCGCGATAATCGCTTTTAGTAGTTTTTTTGTTAGCATTGCGCTTACCTAACAAAAATCGCCGCTTCGTTAATAAATTGACTTCTTTTTAGCGGATTGATGGCGTTTATGTAATTCAATGTCGATATATTTATCCGTAATAACGCTCGAACTGTGACCGGCGTCATCACGCACATGTTCACGCGGACGAATTTTTACATCTTCGGAGATGCCTGTGTGTCTAAGCCAATGAACGGTGGCCTCAAGGAGCGCTTCAGCTTCTTCTTCAAAGCCGTTTTCTTTTAACTGATAAACAGCCTGATCAAAGCAGTATTGGACAATTTTTCGAATAGAGTTAGTACTCTTAATAGGCCCTTTCCCCTTTATTCGTGGCAGCAGATGTGAATTATCAGCGGGAGAAGGCAGCGGCGATAAATTAAGATGTTTTCGCCATCGTTTGAGGGCTTCTAACATGGCTTCACTTACAGCAATTTGCCGCTGTTTATTACCTTTACCCACGGTCACAAACCACCAATTACCATTGTTATCACGAAAAAAATCATTCATTTTAGGCATCCAACGCGGGCTTGCTATCAATTCGGATATCCGTAAATACATGGAATAAAGGATTGACGAGATAAAAAGAGTCCGTTCATGGATTTCTGGATTCTTATCGGCTAAGGTTGTGGCAGTGTTTATGACATAATACCACTGTAGTTCTGAAAGTCGTCTTATTTTAGGTTGGCCTTGAATTTTTTGGATGAACTTGCTTTTTTGGCGGATCAGCGCGACGGGGTTAGCTCTTATATATTCTTCTTGTAAAAGATAATTAAAAAAACTGCTTAAAATTGCAAAGAGTTCTCTTAAAGCTCCTTGAGAGAGTTCAAAATTTTTTATTTTGGGCTGCTGACCTTTTCGATGCTGCACTTTAGAAAGAGTAACTACAAAAGGCCGCCATTTTGCATTAGGAATACGTTTACTTTCTTTGATAATAAAGCGAGGAAGTTTGCTAATCCCAATCCAATTTTGGGGAGGATTTTGACAAAAGACCACAAAGGCTTCTATATCCTCCCGTTTTATTTCATTTAAGCTTTTTTTAACAGCTAGCGTACACCAATGCAGCAAGCGCTCAATTTCGCGTCTATAAGAATTAAAAGTTCCTTGGCTACCTGTGTAACATTTCAAAAAATTCAAGGCTTTTTCGATATCGTTTTGGTTGTACTCAGGATAAAGAGATGAGGAAAGTGTTTGCTTTTTGACATATTCTAGTGAATCAAACAAAGGTAATGGTGGATTATTCGCAACCATATTTTTATTATAACCTAATTATAATATGAATTCAATAGATAGAGAGGTGGCTAAGATTTACACAAATTGGCGAAGGCTATGGAAAGTCTGAAAACCAATGAAAATAATTTAACTATTTATTATTTCTTAATAATATCCATAAGAGGTTTAGTGTTTGCAATCGTCGTTTTGTGCTGCCCGATATTTGTGAAGTACTGCATTTCCTGAATGCTGATATTGTCTTTCTACAAAAATTACAAGGGAAGCAACGTAAATCAGGGTTAAAGAAAATTTCCGATGCGGACTTTCCTCAAACGTAGTTCCTTGCAGAATCAAAATAGCCTTATTTGTATCCATTTAGGCTTATTTTGTGTAGAAAGAGAGTTCCAGTTGATCACTTTAAGCCAACGGATTCGTGCCCATGTTTCCTTCTCATGCTCCTTTAATTATCATTGGCGTAGGGGCGCTTTTGCTCTTTATAGAGGACAATCTTGAATTGCAAGAGATTTTCAAAGCTCTATAAGGAAAATATGCCAAAACTTATCCTGTATCCCAGCCCACTTTTGAGATCGATCCGATTTATTATCAAGGAGAATTTGGTCACGTTTTTTAGAAAATATTTTAAATTAAAATTACAGGTCGAAAGGAGTAACCTTGTTAGAATTTTCAATATTTTTAGGCATTGGATTTTTGATGCAGATTATCGATGGTGCATTACGGATGGCTTACATCATCATTAGTATAAGCATATTGCTTTCCATGGAAATTGCTCTAAGAGCTGTGAGTGGAGCAATTCATGCTGCTGAAATTCTAACAACGGGTATTTCAGACTTATCACATGCTATGTTTAAAAATATTTATGATTACCGTTTATTTCGTCGCTTTATTCTTCTGAGAATTATCGGTAGAGTATCATTGGAGCCTATTTTTTTAATAAAAGTAGCTGAAAATATTATCAAGCTCATTGTTTCTATTTATTTATTTGGAATCGGAGTAATCATCTTATATCGAGTATTTCATAAAATTAATTGGATGAAAAATATAATTCAGCTAATCCATAAAATATTAGACTATTAGACAAGAAAAGCGTGCTCACCGATTATACCTCCTTATTCCGATCAGTATTTCAGATGGATTTTCTGATGTGGTTGGTGGTGGCGGGATGGGGGACAATCGTCTTATCATCTCTTCTGGCGCAAGATAATGAAGAGCCAAGGTATACAAACCAATCTCGCTGAATTTCTTATTGCAGTAAGTTTTTCTCTCATCTTTTTTACAGCAATTGCTATTTTCCATTAGCCTATTATACTAAGGTTAATTGTATAAGGTTAATTGTAGGTTAAGGGATTGCTGCCCATTTGTCTGCATTTATTATTCGTTGTTTGCTTCCAAAGGTATTGCTCTTTATGGCAGGATCCTTAGTGATTCTGTTGAGTGTATGAATGATTGTCAAACTCTTTATATAAATTATTAATCAAAATAAATATAGATTTATGATAATATCGAAATATTAAATCCACTTTTTTATTATATTTATTTTCTTATTAATAATCCCAATAATTTGATCCCAATAATTTGATTTTGCATAATCATGCATGATAAAATTTGTATTAATACGAAGCTTAATCAGTTAATTCATGTTTTATATTTAAGTGTTTATAGATCATTTTGATTTTTAATGTTATTAAATTGCTCTAAAAATAGTGTGCTAACTCTGAAATGACTAGAACGACCCTAATGACTAGGCACTCTCATATAAGTGACTTAACTCTTTTAATTAGGTCAAAATCAAATCTTATTTTAATAAACTTTTAAAAAATAATTTTGAAAAAATGGAAACGTCATAAATTTTGAAAGAAAATAATAGTAAAAAAGCTCGAAGCACGTGTTAGATACAAACGATCACATAAAACGACGAGCGTCTTTTTGTTTCCGTTAGATAGGAAGTTTCAGTAATTTTTGATAAGTATGGAAGGCACGTTGATAATTGCTCCTATTTTGATCTAAAATTATCGATAAAGTATAGCTTCTAGCCATTGCCATTGAAGTTCCTTGTCCTGACATTAAAGTTATACATTGACAAGAATTGCCTACCAATACAACGCAGTTTTGGTAGCAATTCAGCATTTTAATTTATGTTAAAGTATTCAAAAAAACTTTTTTAGCTTGCTCTAAGCTTAAAATATATCAAGTATTTTCTAATTCAGCTCTTTAAAATGTTTGTGAAATCTTTTCTTAGCTTTACCTTAAAGCGATTGCTGTAATTTATAAATAAAAAAATATCTAATTTATCATTATCTACAGAATAAATAGCAATCTCTTTTTCTAGAAAAAATAAGCATAAAATGAATTATAAATATTAGCAGTATTTTATTTGATGAAGGCTTTAATAGGATAACCTAGGTAATGAGAAAATTGATTT
Organism: Coxiella-like endosymbiont of Rhipicephalus sanguineus; assembly: GCF_018687865.1. NCBI lineage: Bacteria > Pseudomonadati > Pseudomonadota > Gammaproteobacteria > Legionellales > Coxiellaceae > Coxiella-like endosymbiont of Rhipicephalus sanguineus. The sequence continues at coordinate 27,428 of NZ_NIQB01000094.1, forward strand.
TCTTCACTAAAAATTAATTGCTTGACGTTAGAATGAATGCCATTGGCACAAACAATTAAATTATAACTGTTTTGTCTTCCGTCGCTGAAAGTGACAGTAACGTTATCTTTTTTTAGATAATATTTTTAATCTATATTCGAGACTTAATCGTAATTTTATTTTTAATACTATTGAGAAAAATAGTTTCGAGATCTCCGCGCAAGAAAGTGTAAACACGATATTTAAGTATTTCACGGAGCTTTTCAATATCCAAGCTGGAAGTTTTTTCTCTTTTTTGATTTTTGATTAAGGTATATTAATTTGAAAATTTTATAATTTTTTTTGTAACGTGGAGAAGATTTCGATTTTTTTGACGATATCAAAACTAGGGTTTCAGAAGTAAATTACATATCCTTGACGTGATTGAAAATTCAGAGTTTTCTTTCTAGGGAAACTTAAATAGGAAACAATTGGTCAGGATTTTTTAATACAAAGATACTAATTTCTTGCACTGGAATTGCAGGGCTAACTACTTTAAGTTTTGCTAGCAAGAAAACTCTGAGTATGATTATAAAAAAAATAAAGACTTACCGATGTCGGAATCAATAGTCGTGAGATAGGTGTGTATTAATTTAATATTATGTTATAGATAGCGATTAAAATATGTCGAGACTGTTTGATGAATGGGCAGAAGGTGAGTTAAAAGTACAAAGGTTAGTAAACTGTAAGATTTACTATCATTGGTTCCCCCAGGAGGCACTCGCAGAGTTATCAGAAGGGCAATTTACACAATCGTTTACAGGGGATTTTGGCTTTACGACAAAGGCCCTTATCACAGAAAAGCAACTTTCTATGGCCCACTTTTCTCACCAGACAGCCAATGCTGAAAAAAAGGACTGTATGTACGTACTGCCCAATAGTTAGCTGGAGTAGTACTTGGGTTTCTCCCCCAAATACTGAGCGGAGAGAAAGAAGTTAATATTTATGTTGAACGTACAACACTTTTGAGAGAACTTGTGCAGTTTTTCATAATTTTCTAAATCGAATGTTGAAAATTTTAATCATAGCATCTTAAGTGTTCTTTTTATAAATAAATCATGGGTATCGGATGAAACCATCTGTGCAGTGTACCTTCGGTTTGGTTATGAAAGCCTTCAACTGTTAACGGATAATGTAATTTTAATGATATATCAAACCATCTTCAGTCGTGGGCAAGAAGCTTATCAAAAAAACCGATGCTGATTATAAAGATTTGACCGTTATTACTGGCGCGATCACAATTATCTCTTGGAATAAATACTACCTCCGCTTGTCGGACGAGGATCAGCTTAGAATGGAAGAAACTGATATTGAAAAAGGCACTGTGATATTATTTTAATGGCTTAGAAGATATTTAATTAATAACTCTCATTTGAAAAATATTAGGAGAACAGTCCATATTAGTTGCTAATTTAGAATTGGCTCCCTTGCTTTCTCATGATTATGAGGCAGAAGAAAAAAGTGGTTCACGTTTGGAGTTATCCTAACATTCCGAAAACACCAAATTACAACACAGTGCGAAGGTCTCCCATGGCTATCCCAAATTTAGGAGCTTGATACATGATATCGGGTATACATTATAAAATCTAGGAGATGTTAAGAATTAAATTCATAAATTTTAAGATCCAGGAAGTAAATGAAGAAAAAAATGATTATTGTTCATTCGGATGGTATGGATTCATCCTTGTGTTTAGCGGTAGCCTTTAAGAAGTTTAGTTCGAGAAATATATTAAGTATATCCTTTAAATATGGATAACCTCATTCATCGGAATTGGAACATGCGAGAGAAATTTGTGAAGAGTAAAATGTGGATCATGTTAAGTTATCTATTGATCGATTATTTGAAAAAAAATACTCATAATGCTTTGATTGATAGTATAGCGGAAATTAAAGATGAGCAGCAGGAAAAGCCTGCGAACACGTTAGTGATTAGTCGTAATTGGATTAATGGGCAAAGGCTAGCTTCTATTCACGCGCAGCATCTTGGCGCTCAATGTATTTATATGGGTATTATATAGGAAGTGAATCTGCTAGTTCAGGTTATGGCGATTGCAATCGTGACTACATAGATTTATTTAAAAATTATGCAAATTGATTTAAACCGAGATAATTTTGAAATACGAACAGTTTTCGAAATGACAAAAAAGGAAACCATGGAATTGGAATATCAGTTGGGTATATTGAAATATCTGCTCAAGAAAACAGTGACCTATTATCGCAATATTCCTGCGTTAGGCTGTAATGACTGCCCTTCTTCCAAGTTGAGAAACGAAGGGATAGGTCAATTTTTAAATCAGCATCCAATGACATAGAGGATTTAATTTTAATAAAATAAAACAAATTATTGAGAAGTGGTACTATATTATAATCCTGATTGTCCAAACTAGTTTAAGGAAGAAGATGAACGAATTAAATCATTTTTTCTGATAATTTTTTTTGCAATTCATCATATCGGTAGTACATCAGTACCAGGTCTTTCTGCTAAACCAACAATCGACATTGTTTTTAAATTTAAGAATATAGAGCAAGTTGATAAATGTAATGATCAGATAGAAAAGTTAGAATACAAAGAGTAGGATGAATATAATATTTCTAGCCGTTGATTTTTTGTTAAGTGTGAAGATAAACGAAGGCATCATATTTATATATTTCAAGTAGCAAACCCAGAGATAGCCAGATATCATTTCCGTGATTATCTAAAATCTCATCGATGAAGCCTCATTCATGAAGGAAGAAAATATGCAGATTTAAAAACTTGTCTATCAGAACAATTTGTCAATGACCGACGTGGATACCTTAAAAACAATTGGGATTATCTAAAGATATCTGAAAAGAAAGCAATTAGTTGGGTTCATAATAAAAAAATAATTAGTTTTACATGAAATTTTATTTCATATATATAACTGTTTTTACGATTTAGAGATTCTTGATCAAGCTAACGAACATGACATAGAGCATTACTCCGCTATTAGAAGGTTATTTAGAAGCTTATTAAATTTTTTATAAGAACTTATATGAGAGATAAAAAATATTTCGTTTGTTAAGACATGTTTACGTCAATAAGAAGTTATAGCATTTCTTGCATATGACACTTCAGACCCTAAACATCATCATGTCGTTAGGATTTCTTAGCTCTATCCATTATTTAGCAGCTTATCGCTCAGTAAAATTTTGATCTTTCAAAACTTGTATATTGACGAAATGCACAGAGGCAAGGGCTATGGGAAGGCCTTGCTTAATCACGTCAAATAATTTTGTATAAAAAATTGTGTATTTCAAATTATTCTAAAAACTGACCATAACAATCTCGACGTTCTTACAGTTTATGAGAATTATGGTTTTAACTTAGATAATGAATATGTTTCTTATCGTTTGTCTATAGAATGAGATTGATAATTTTTTCTATCTCCATTAAAAAAACACAAAACTAACGCATTACAATGAGAGTAAAAAAATTATAATGTATTTAATGAATCTTGCTATGCAATTACAAATAAAACGATAGAAAAATATTGAAGAAATATAAGTTAAAGATTGTTCTTGATCTCACTTGCGGAACAGGATCTCAAGTTTCTTGATTAACAAAACATGGTTTTTAAGTAACTAGCTCAGATATTAACTAGAAGATACAAGCTAAAGATCAAAGCAAGTAAGAAAAAACTAAAGATTCCGTATTAGATCTTCACAACCGAGTCAGTTTGATAGAGTTCTTGTCACGATAAAGAGTTCTTGTCACGATAAATTAAAAAGTATATTGGCAGAGTTTCAAAAATTGAGAATCTACCGAACCAACACAATTCCGCTTTCGTTGATATGGAGTACCAAAATTTTTAATTGCAAAAGTAAAAGGAACTACAAATGTCCCATAAAAAGCGTAATAAAGTCGATCTGATTTTAAAAAGCGTTTTCTAATTCAGTCGTTTAAAACCATGAGGTAGAGATGCTGCCTTATCATTAAATCCGTTATCGCTTATCGGTGTCTTATGGCACAGTTTCAGTGAGGCTCCCGTTAGTAAGCCGCACCAATAAAAAAACTACTCGGAGAAAATAATATGTCTAAACACAAATATGTCTAAACGCAAGCATTTATCGAAATATAAAACAATTTTTTTACTGAGAAAATTTTATTTTTGGAAAACCATTGGAAGCTGCAGAGAAAGTATGTGGAAGAAAAACGAACCCCTCAACCTTAACCTTGTTCCGTATGACATTGCGACTTCCACAATTCTTCCACATCGAATTTTGTGGAAGTAAAAAATGCAGTGTACTATATTGATTTCATGGTGGCCAGAGGCAGAATTGAACTGCCGACACGAGGATTTTCAGTCCCCTGCTCTACCGACTGAGCTATCTGGCCGAGCCGAGGGCCTTATAGTGCTTGAGCTTGCCTTTAAAGTCAATATCATTAGTATTGATTAGTATCGCCAATATCCTAAATTTATATAAAAAATAGGATTTAACATGAGAGTACGCTCTTTAATGTAGTGTTTATGCTTAATGCTAGTGGTTAATATTTCTGTCTATGCCTAAGAGAATTATTTTCTTTGAGGCCCTGATGAAGATGGTTTCCTCAGAAGAATATCCTTGGTGCGCCTGTGCATACCACAAGATGTAAACTTCTCTTCATCGCCTTATTAGTTTGTATTTTGATACGCTTTCCTGCGTGCCGCTTTCTTTATCGCCCAGTTGCCTTCCTTTCAATACCATATTAAAGATCAGGAGACTTGTCTTACTGTTGCTTTCCAGAGCGAACCTGATCCACCATGCCAATTAGTATCGGAACATTTTTGCCAGCAACATCATATTCCTCTGTGCAGAAAAGATGCAGGAGAGCTTAGTTGTCATGTGAATAAGAGCGGTTAAGTTTCTTCAGCAAGGTAACCTGGCGGCTTCTCACTTTCCGTTCCAAAGAGGAATTTTTCCATCTCTTGTTGGAGGAAATAACGAGCTTTGGGGTCAATGAGACTCAGGCGATATTCATTAATTAGCATGGTCTGATGAGAAAGCCAGGCTTCCCAAGCTTGTTTAGAAATTTGTTTGTAAATGCGTTGTCCCAATTCGCCCGGATAGGGTTGATAATTTAGCGCATCAGCCTCTTTACCTAGTTTTTGACAGAAGATACGGCGGGTCATATTATTTATCGTGCTTTAATTGTTCAAGTAATCGTGCTACTGGTGCAGCAACACCTCCCGGCAGGAGAGTTTTTTTTATACCAGATTTGGAATCCACCTTCCATAATTTGTGAAGCTCTCACGCTAATCTGCAGTAAAATTGGTTTAATTTCTAGCTCAAAGTGGCTAAATTTGTGAAAAAAAGAGTTCCATCGTTCGAGTTTGATAGTATCGCCAATATTAAATTTTTTCCGACACCAACTTTCGATATTTTCATCTATAGGACATTCCGGAAAACTCCATAATCCGCCCCATATTCCTACGGAAGGCCGTTTTTCCAACAGAATATGCCCTTTGGTATTTTGCAGTAAGACTAAATAGATGCTTTTGCGTGGTCGATTTATTTTGGGTTTCTTGATAGGAAGTTCGGTTTGACGAGCTTGTTGATTAGCAGAACAGTTTTTTTTTAAAGGACAAAGAGCGCACTTAGGTTTTGTGCGGGTGCATATCATAGCGCCAATATCCATCATGGCTTGATTGTAATTCCAACAGTCCTTTCGAGGAGTGTATTTTTTTGCTAAATCCCATAATAAATTAATCCCATCCGATTGATTAATTGGGATATTCAAAGCATGGTAACGAGCTAACACACGCTTTACATTACCATCCAAAATCACCGCATATCGATGCATCCCCAATGATAAAATGGCCCCTGCCGTCGATTGGCCGATACCGGGTAATAAGGTCAAATTTTCTACTGTAGTAGGAAATTGACCCTGATATTTTTTGTGAATAATTTGCGCGGTGTGATGAAGATTACGGGCACGGGCGTAGTAACCTAGGCCCGACCAATGAGCAAGAACCTCATCAATATTTGCCAAAGCTAAAGTTGTAAGAGTTGGGAATCGATCCATAAAACGTTTGAAGTAGGGGATTACTGTCACAACTTGTGTTTGTTGCAGCATAATCTCGGAAACCCAGACTCGATAAGGAGTGGTATCCTTTTGCCAAGGAAGATCGTGGCGGCCAAAATGCTTAAACCAAAGCAATACAGTCTGTGAAAATTGTTGGGAATCCATTCCTAATAAATTTTTAATAAATTTATCTAGATTCAATTTCTTGCCAATCTTATCTGTATATTTTTCTACTTTTTTTAATTTCATTAGCTAATACTTTTGTGGCTAAACTTGATAAGTCAGGCCGAATGTTGGGGGAACTAAGCGTGCCTCTAATTAAGAATAGGCACTTCAAATTGGGTTTGTTGGTCCCCTCGTTTCATGTAGTCTGCTGTTAGCTTGTAATCAATATTATTATTAGGATTATTATTAGGCAAATTGATAAAGTCTAACCCGGTTGCTCTCACTTGACCTTTGTCCATTTTAAGGTCCTTATTTTGGACAATACCTTTTTCAATGGTGTAAGTGCCTGTCAGCGTAGAAAAGTAGTTTCTTTATTATTCTTCAAAAGAGGTGGTGTGGTGTTTGACGGTTGAGTAAGGCGCTTTTGCTTGAGCAATAAATTCATTTTTGGGCTAAATTTAGTCCAGGAAATTCTTGAGGGTTAGTTAATTCTACTTGCTTAAGATCCCCTCCTAATGAGGGATAAAGGACCATCCCATGTTGCCTTTTAAGATCAAATGATGGCTTGTTTCATTGTAGACGAATTGGTCGATGCGATTTTTTGTAATCGTTTGGATTGACTACCTTTATTAAAATAATGACTGAGATAACAAATACTGTAACGATGACAGTCAAAATGCCAGCTAGAATCTTAAAGAAAATTGTGCATAATCTTCCCCCATTTAATAAATAATGAGCGAGTGATGGGAATCGAACCCACGTTCTAAGCTTGGGAAGCTTATGTTCTACTCATTAAACTACACCCGCAAAACTACATAAAATTAGAGTTCTCAGCTAGGCTTCTTGTCTTAGACAGGAGACTCACATAAAATGCAGGCTGCCTGTTGAGTAAAATGCTATGAGTAAAATGCTACCGAATTCGAAATTAAAAATCCAGTTTAATGAATGATAAAGCTATCAAGCGAACTATTCACATTTTTGTTTGTTGCGAAGGGCATATCTTACTCCAGGACAAAAATTTGTCTTGGAATCTCTATGGCCAACGTATGGGATCAATTTTTCTCAAAACTGATTGATTCAAAAAAAATTCAAGAAGTGGTGAGATAATAGTAGAAATTGGTTTTGTAATGGGCAAGCTTTATTAGCCATGGCCAAAATGAATCTCAACCTTAATTTTCTTGGGATAGAGGTGTACACCGGGACCCGGGTATCGCCAACGGCTGATGTCAGCTTCTAAAAGCAGAGAGGGCATTTAGAATCGTTCGTATCTGCCAACAAGATGCTGTAGAAGTGTTGTAAGAAGGAGTTGCAGATAAAACACTTTCCCAAATAAATATTTTCTCTTCCGATCCTTAGCTGCTCAAAAGCTTAAGAAGGGTGGTCGATTATGGTTGGCTACGAATTGGGAGGACTTATGCGATGCAAATGATGCCTGTTGTAAGCGATTTAGTGCTTAGAAAACCTAACGGGGGGGGATTTTTACCTCAAGAGATTATGGTAGCATTATCAAATTTGAAAAACGCAGAAGACGATTAGGTCATAAAATTTGGGATTTGAATTTTATCAAACTAAAAAAAGAAAACCCCTCTAAAAAACCCTCTTCTGAAAAAAAGAGGGGGTTGATTTTTAAGCCAACGGACTGTTTTTTAGAAATAAAAGTCAAATTGCGCCGTTACAACGTTATCGCTTTTGCCTAAATCAGCAGCAATACCTGAGGCGATAGGATTGATTCTGGTACTGATTGCGTTTCGCGAGTAATTAATATCGTGTCGATATTCCAAAGCAAAATTCGTATCTCTCCAAGTACTAACGTTATAGAAAATGCTATAGCGGTTTTTAGGTAGGCCTAGAGCTAAAGCTTGGGTGGTGTGCCCGTACCCAATGCCAAGAGAGCTAGGCTTTGAACCCGTATGGAAGGTGTAGTTTGCTTCGGCGTGGAAAGCAGTAGGGCGAGCCCTTGGTTGCCAAAGCTGACATCAGCAAAGTCAAAACTCCTTAAAGCCCCTACATATTCCGCAATGAAACTACAGGGTTAATGGCAAGGCTTCCATAAAAATTAATTGCTTGCGCGGTATGATGCAAGGTTTCATCATGCAAAAACACCGTGGCTTGCATTCCTTGTGAATCTGCGAGGTTAGAAATCAAGCTTGCCCCCACTTCGCCACTTACGCGACCTCCATTATTAAATTCGTAACCAATATCCGTCCCCCATTGATTGTTTTGATTACTACGAGACAGATTGTTGGTTAGTTCTTGATAACCATATACTTCAGCATGCAAAGCGTTCTTATCAGTTTGGTAGCCAACTGTCAAAGCGCGAGCACGGGTTCGTCCGAGTCCCAAAGTCACTGGGGAGCTGATCATTAAACTGTTATACCGCCCAAACGCTACATACACTTGACCAATACTTGTATAAAAAGGAAATTGACTTAGATTTCCGATCGTAACAAAAGCGCGATTCATAAATACACGTGATCCGTCTACCAACTCATCGGGATCGTAATCTAAGGCCATATAACCAGATACCCACAGATTTCCTTGAATATAGGTATCCAATTCTGCACCACTAAAGTTGATATTTGCCGTTCTTAATCCCGCGTAAGTGCTCCCATAAGCTAGCTGGCCTTCCAATTTTCCACTAAAGATTACACGTGGGAGGGGAGGAGTTGGGATTCCCATCTCGCTACATTCCTGTTCCAATTTATACTGGTTAAGAAGTATCCGAGCATCTTCTCGGACGGTGGGAGTATTGATGATAAGTTCTGACCCATCAAAAACCTCTTGGGTATTTAGATAGGGGCCTATCCCTAAACGAGAGGTATGGTAGACACATTTACCATTTGGGCAGGTGTACTCTTGATAATGGTGTGTATGAGTGGGTTTGTTTTGAGTTCGTTTTTTCTGTGCTCGAAGTTGATTGATTTGTTCCTGAAGATAGTCAATTCGCTTGTTGATTTGTTGATTTGTTGCTGCCAACGAAGAAGTTAAAGCACTAGCAACACACAAACTTACTATTGAAACTAGGAATTTAGATGACATAGGCTGTTTTCTCTCTTGCAATTCAAGGGAAGGTGGAGTAACAGCCTTGTTACAAGTCACCCTGTTCTGTAAGATAGTTAGATATTCCTTTCATAGATTGTGCAAATTACGAGTGAGATATATAACACAACGCGCTCTTACAAGGCAAGATTGTAATTTTAACACTTACTAACTTACCTAAAAAATAGAAATAGATTGTATTTTTTTGTTTTTCATATATAGTACAGCTTTTAGTATAGCCAGTTTGGGGGAAGGCGCCCTTAGCAATCTTAAATGGTCAGGTTTAATAGTTAGTGGCTTTATGTGGATGGAACGTTAGGTGACGGAAATAATCCATACGCTGAGATTGATAATCTCAATTCTAATATGATGAGAATCGCATCGTTTATAGTACCGGTGGTGGTGATCAATTTAATATTTTTTTCGCTTTAGAGGGCGAGAGTTATACCCGCTTTTAAATATAAAAGTATAATGGCTGTATGTACCGTCAAAGAAGGTGATACTGAAATTTATGCAGCTTGGAAAGGTTATAGTGCCGCTTCCCAATGGCTCCAAAGTTTTTGTAAAGGTCGCGGCGCGTTGCATGTGTTTCAACTACCTATATTCCCACAGCCTTATGGCGGAATCGGACTAGGGTATTCCATGTTATAGTAAGTGGGGCTTATAAATTTTAATTTTTTCTGGCATAAAAAAACAATGACGCTCTTGAATGAAGGGGGTCACTTTTTTTGATCTACAAGTTTACAAGCCCTTTCACCTTCTTTACAATTACTTAACGTTTTAATTTTTTAAATAACAATGGGAATGCCATGTCAACAAATTCAATTATTTTTACAGCATTAGCATGTCTTGCATTGCTACTTTTTATCATTGCTGTTTCGGTATTTCGAAGAAGAGATAGAATGGAGTTAGATCAATCCTCCGAAGATTTTTCTAGTGATCAAATTTATGTAGGTAATTTACCTTACCATGTCGGCGAGAATGATTTACATAATCATTTTTCCCGTTTCGGGGCTATTGAAACCATTAAAATAGTAAGAAACTTTCGTACGGGCTGCTCTAAGGGCTATGCGTTTGTGACTTATACTAGTGCAAAACAAGCTGTTAAAGCATTAAGTGCGCATGGCAAAGATTTACAAGGACGATTGTTAGTGGTCCGAATTGCTAAGTCAAGAGAACAGCACGCTTATACGTGAAAGCACTTATCATAGAAAATTTAAAAAAGACATACGCAAACCGCCTTCAAGTTTTGAAAGGTATTAACTTTTCAGTAAGTGAAGGTGATTTTTTTGCGCTACTTGGTCCTAATGGGGCTGGAAAATCGACGACAATCGGGATTATTACCTCCCTAGCAAATAAAACCAGTGGGAAAGTAGTTGTTTATGGGTACGATATTGATAAAGATTTTGCAGCGGCTAAGGCCTGTATAGGAGTTGTTCCTCAAGAATTTAATTTTAATATTTTCCAATCGGTACTCGATATCGTACTTCAACAAGCAGGTTATTATGGTATTTCCCGAAAAAATGCGATGCCCCAAGCGGAAAAATATTTAAAGCAATTGGGGCTATGGGAAAAGCGTAATGGTATGGCCCGGCAACTCTCAGGAGGATTCAAGCGTCGATTGATGATTGCACGAGCCCTTATTCCCAGGCCGCGTATGTTAATTTTGGATGAGCCAACAGCGGGGGTAGATACTGAAATTCGACGCTCCATGTGGAAATCTTGCAAGAATTAAATCAACAAGGAATAACAATTATTTTAACAACTCATTATCTTGAAGAAGCCGAATATTTATGCCGCAATATTGCCATAATTGATCATGGGGAAATTATCGAAAATACCACTATGGCAGATATTCTAACTAAATTTGATGCTGAACGATTTATTCTTTACCTCGATCAACCCCTAGAAAAATTACCCATGATAGAAAGTTATCAATTTTGGATAAAGGATTCTCGAACTCTGGAAGTTGAAGTCCTTAAAGAACAAACCTTAAGTAGTTTGTTTGAGGACTTAAAACGACACAAAATTGAAGTAAATAGTATGCGAAATAAAGCCAATCGGTTGGAAGAATTATTTCTCAAATTGACGGCAGAAAAATAATGGGTTTTAAACAAGACCGAATAGCCTATCAAACGATTGTCGTTACGGAATTAAAACGCATTCTAAGAATTTGGTCCCAAACTTTATTGCCTCCTGCAATAACAAGCATTCTCTATTTTATTATTTTTGGGCGAATTATCGGAACTCGAGTAGGATTTATGGGAGGATATAAATACGTTCAATTTATTGCTCCTGGTCTTATTATGATGAATATAATTACTAGCTCGTATGCTAGTGCTGTATCCGCCTTTTTTGGAGCCAAATTTCAACGGCATATTGAAGAAATATTAGTTTCTCCAGCTTCTAACATAACAATACTTTTAGGTTTCATGAGTAGCGGTCTTTTGCGGGGAATTATTGTCGGAATTATTGTGTCCATTATTGCACTTTTTTTTACACATTTACATATCCACTCCCTAATTACAATTATACTAACGGCGCTTTTAGCATCCAGTATTTTTTCACTGGCTGGCTTAATCAATGCTATTTATGCAAAAAGTTTTGATGATATTTCAATCATACCTACTTTTGTTTTAACTCCATTAACTCATTTGGGTGGTGTTTTTTATTCGATTAATTTATTACCTCTGGTATGGCAACATGTTTCCTATCTAAATCCTATCAGCTACATTGTTAATAATTTTCGATACGGATTTTTTGGTATTGCAGGGAGCGACTTATTCTTTCTTATTTTTTGATGTTGGCTTTTGTTGTTATTTTATTTGGCATCACTTATTTACTTATGAAAAATGGGTGGGTTTGCGGAATTAATAATCTTTTCTATGACTTTTTGCTAGCCCTGAGAGTTCTTCACGTTTCTGGAGATCCATTTTAGAAATGAAGTGACGATCTGCTCGCCAAAGCTTGGATATTTCCTCCAAAGAACTATAATAGCTTTATCATTTCAAATTTGTGCTGCCTCATGATAATCATCTCCGGCCTGCTTGTATGGATTCGTTTAGGATTGTTTTTTATCATTACTTATCGCGCCGCAAACGACTACAAAGCTCAAAAAAATTAAACTTACCTAAAATTTCTAAAGGTGCCCCCTTAAAGAAAAATTTCAAGACGGAATTTTCTTATATGAATTACCACGTAGAAGATGCTCGGTTGGTTTTTACTAATGCACTAGGAGCAAAAGAAAAAGGAGCTACGATTTTTACTCGAACTATTTGTGTCGTTCAGTGATACGAGAAGGAGGTCACGGAGACTGTAACGAAAACGTCTTTTACTTCGCTCCTCCGCCTGGTAAAGGGAAGTCATCTAGTAGTACCTAAATTGTATAACCGGAATCATGCCTACATTTTTGAGAATTTAGATAAACGGGTAATTTTTGAAATTCCTTATCGATGTTCCTTTTGAGGGGACCTCAATAGAGTACAAATTTCTGATAAAGAAATAAACTACATAATTAATTCCATTAATTATTATTTTGTTAAATCTCTTAAAAAAGAAGTTATCAAATGGATCGGGGCGCGCTTTATTCGATGATCAAGCTGAAAAAGCGTAAAAGATTACTCGGGATTATCACTTAGAATTAAATGATCAGAATGGAACGCAACGCTTCCCCTTATTTCTATTTTTGGAGGTAAACTTACCACTTATCGATCTCTTAGCTGAGTGTGTCCTCTTACAGTTAGAAGCCTTATTTCCTAAATATGAGCGCTCCTTGGACTGTAAATTCCGTTCTGCCGGGAGGTGAAATTAAAAATCTGCCAATTTTGAAGAATTTTTGTTAAAAATAGCAAAAAAATACTATTGGCTTCTCCAAACAATTTTGTTACTTTATACAAATAGTTATGGAGTGTTGATTGATGTACTTTTAGAAAATGCGATTAGTCTTAAAGATCTAGGCCTTTATTTTGGTGGGGGATTATATGAAAAAGAAGTTCGTTATCTTTTAAACCACGAATAGGCCAGGACTAGTGAAGAGATACTTTGGCGTCGAACGAAACTGGGACCTACTTTATCGGAGGAAGTAAAGCGGCTTGAAGAATTTTTAACGGCTATGATACGCAATAAGATAAATTTAACTAGCGACTTTTTTGATCGAAATGCGCTTGAAGTAGCTCAAGATTTACTGGGGAAAGTCATTCGAGTGCGCTACCAAACTTTTTGGCTATGTGCCCAAATTATTGAAACAGAAGCATATTATATTCATGAAAAAGCAAGTCATGCCTCGCTAGGTTTTACCGAAAAGCGTAAAGCTTTATTTATGCCTGCAGGAACCATCTATATGTATTATGCCCGAGGAGGTGATTCTTTAAATATTAGTTGCCGCGGCGAAGGGAATGCTGTTTTGATTAAATCTGCTGTGCCTTATGAGGGTGTTGAAAATTTTGAGGCGATGGTAACTATTATGCAGAAATTAAACCCTTTTAAAAACAAACCCGAGTACCGAAAACCTGAACAACTCTGTTCCGGCCAAACTTTATTATGTAAATCCCTTAATTTACGCGTGAAAGATTGGAATCAAAAAAATTTTCCCCACAACGATTTATTATTAGCCATCAGGGTTATCGTCCTACCAAAATTATAAAGACTCGGCGATTAGGAATTCCTAAAGGACGAGATGAACATTTACTGTATCGATTTGTGGATCATGATTATTCTCATTGCTGTACCAACAATCCACTTAGCAAAAGAAAGTGGAAAGTCGGAAAAGATTATTTCATAATAGATCGCCCTTAATCAGCCAAGGAGTATTAAATGTTCCGACTGGATCTCCTAGAAGACCCTTTAAAGCAATTTAAATTATGGTATGACGAGGCTGTTCGAAAGAAAGTCCATGACCCACCAGCGATGACTTTGGCTACTGCTAACTCGAAGGCAAGACCCACTGCGCGTACGGTGTTATACAAAGGGATTACTAAAGGCGGTTTTCTTATTTTTACTAATTATCATAGTCGAAAGGCTATTGATTTATCTGAAAACCTTATGCGGCATGGGTATTTTATTGGCCAGAAATTTATAAGCAAGTACGTGGGGAAGGGCATGTTGAAAAACTGATGTGTGAAGAATCGGAGACTTATTTTGAAACACGTCCCTATGAAAGCCAAATTAGCGCATGGATCTCGGAACAAAGCCAAGAAATTCCTAACCGAGAGTATTTACTTAATCGATATAAAAAATATCGAGAAAAATTTTCTGAGGAAGTACGGTGTCCAGAGTTTTGGGGCGGTTTTCGGTTAGTTCCGACTCAGATGGAATTTTGGACCGGCCAAGAACATCGTCTTCATGATCGCTTTTGTTATTTAAAAGAAGATCATAAATGGAGAATCATTCGACTAGCTCCCTAAGGAGTTAAATGTGGTGGCTGTCAGTTCCTTGGTTCAATAACATTGGTGAAACAGCTTCGGGAAGAAGCAATTGCAAAAGGAATACAGCCGGCAATTTTGACAAAGCTTTTAGCGCGATTACACCCCCCAGCTGAAAAGTTCTTCATCTTCGCACTCAACCCCCGAGCATAGATTAACTTTTTTACAATACCGTAATACGCGTATTGATGCATTTCGTATAAAAATGGAACGCTACGAATATCAAAAACATCGCTAACTTCTAATTGTATGTCAGAAAAGATTTGCGGTAGGCGGATACAGTAAATACAATAGGTATCATGTCCACAAATACCACATTTTTTACACCCAGTCTGTATGACTATTTTTTAGAGGTATCTTTACGTGAATCACTTATTTTAAGAGAATTGCGCAAAGAAACCACTCGCCTTTTCCCAACGCATAAGATTCAAACAGCTCCAGAGCAAGCCCAATTACTAGCACTATTAGTTAAGCTCGTTCGTGCTCGAAAAATAATTGAAGTGGGCACTTTCGCTGGGTATGCCACTATGGCAATGGCTCAAGCACTACCTCCCAATGGCAAGATTATGACTTGCGATGTCAATGAAAAAACGACGAACCTTGCGAGACAGTATTGGCAAAAAGCAGGACTTAGTAACAGAATTGAATTGCGTCTTGCACCTGCTTCAGAAACATTGGCACAATTAATCCACACCAAACAAACCAATCAGTACGAATTTATTTATATTGATGCGGATAAACCAAATATGAATCTTTATTATGAAGAATCTTTAAAACTCCTTTGTTCTGGGGGAGTAATTGCTTTAGATAATGTTCTTTGGCAGGGAAAGGTAGCGAATAAGTTAGATCAAAGTGAAAGCACTCAAGCCATACGCGCACTTAATCAGAAAATTTACCAAGATAAACGGGTTGAAATTAGCCTTATTCCTATAGGCGACGGTTTAACATTAGCTAAAAAAATATAAGTTTAATCCAAATCCTACTTATCCTTAGCTCGATAAGATAATGGTAATTGCTCTTGATCGAGGAAACTTGGCTAGAACAATTAGGTACGCTTAAAAAATATGCCAATTGTGTCTAGGATTGCGGTCCCAAAAGCGAGGGACAATAAAATAATAAGATGGCTTAAATTTAAATCTACACCCAACACCCATTTGGGTTCATAAAATTACCAATGGTCACTTGAATAGCAGTTAACAACAACCCTAAAAGAATAAAAGGAATTAATTGTATAATTTGAACAGAAGCGGCTACTAAAAGGGAGCTACCAACGCTCCGAGATAAGGAGTAAGGAGTATAGTTTAATAGAAAAAAAACATTCCCCAAAACTCAGCGATAAAAATACCGGCAGTTTTTAAAGTGCCTCTCTTAAATCTATTTGTCTAATTAATTGAGCCAGATTAAGCCGCTTATCAATCACCGAATTAATCTAATTCATTATTTGTTGTAACTTTCCTTGATAAGCTGGAGCTGCAAAAAAAGATAAACGAAAAGAGCAGCAGTAATTAAGTAATAATAGCTAAGGGCAGGGGGCTAATCTCCATAAGGAAGGCGCTTATAGAATTTGGTCAATGTATGAAAGCACCAAGCTATATACTAAAGCCAAAGGCAAGAAAAAAGTTCAGCCGATAAATAAAATGTAAACAAATAAGTACCACTAATAAATTAAGTCGCTTAAACAAGTCGCTGCAAAATTTAAATAATGCGATGTCATCTTTCAGCCCGCCTCCATTCCCTAAGTTAACCATGTAAAGTTAAAAGAAGGGATGCTTCAGATAGCTTGGATGAATTTTGACAATAAGGCAAAGTTTCGGTAAGTTAGCAATAATGCAATATCCGGTTATTGACGAAAACAGCGATCATTCTGTTGCAAGCAATTTTTCTGCAAGCCGATGGACTTATTTATACCCTACTTTAGTTATTGTTCTCAGCGCTCTTTTTTTATTTTATAAATATCTACTACAAGTTTCCCCAAGCGTTATGACGGAGGATTTAATGCGAGTTTTCCACGTTAGTGGGGTAGGATTAGGTAATTTAGCCGCCACATACTTCTACACCTATATAGTGGCTCAATTATTCGTTGGTGTGTTAT
Source organism: Coxiella-like endosymbiont of Rhipicephalus sanguineus (assembly GCF_018687865.1). Lineage (NCBI taxonomy): Bacteria > Pseudomonadati > Pseudomonadota > Gammaproteobacteria > Legionellales > Coxiellaceae > Coxiella-like endosymbiont of Rhipicephalus sanguineus. The sequence continues at coordinate 44,187 of NZ_NIQB01000094.1, forward strand.
TAGACAAATATAGTCCTCGTCTTTTAACTACTCTAGCGATTCTCTGTTGCGCCATCGCTTCTGTGATTTTTGCACGTGCCAATTCTTTAGGGCTTGCAGAAATGGCACGTATGTTAATAGGAGTAGGTGCGGCATTTGCCACGATTAGTTATATGAAGCTGGCTGCTATTTGGTTTCCACCTCATCGCTTTGCCTTTGTTGGAGGATTATTAGCAACTGCAGCTATGGTCGGAGCGCTATGTGGGGAAGCTCCTTTGGCGTTTTTGGTTCAAAACATTGGATGGCGGCACAGTCTAATGTTTTGTAGTTTTTTAGGCATTTTTGTTGCCAGTCTTTTTTATCTACTCGTTCGTGATAAAAATCAACAGCCACTTAATAAAAATCAACAGCCACTTATCTTATCCTCTCATTGCAAAAACATTATTACTTTAAAAGATATTTTAGAATTATTGAAAAATAAAAAGAATTGGCTGCTAGCTCTTTACAGTGGTCTTTCATTCGCTCCTGTCGCTGTTTTTGGGGGACTTTGGGGAAATCCTTTCTTACAAGAAGCTTACCAACTTAGTAAAACGCAAGCGGCTGGTCTCATTTCCCTTGCATTTATTGGGGTAGCCATTGGAGGCCCGACATTGGGCTACTTAGCCGACCGATTTAATAAACGAATCCCCACAATGATTTTGGGGACTATCTTTAGCTTCGTGGCGCTCATTTTAGTAATTTACAATTCCTATTCATCTACTTACTGGATAGGCACTTTTTTATTCTTATTTGGTTTTGGAATAGGCTCTTTCATGCTTGCATTTGCGGTAGGGAAGGAAATTAATAAAGCTACCTTGGCTGCAACTGTTATCGCCTTGATTAATACGGGCGACGCCATTTTTGGAGCCGTAAATGAACCTTTAGTAGGCAAAATATTGGATATTTTTTGGCCAGGAAAGATGTTAAACGGAGCACCTCATTTTTCAGTAATGGATTACCGTATTGCATTAACATTATTACCATTTGATTTATTGCTTGCGCTCTTTTTTATTTGGTTTTTTTGTGTGAAAAGCCGCCATTGTTTCGTTCCGAAAGACTTTGTAGCAAGCCGGAAGACTTTTTAGTGATTATAATAGTAATCACCATTATTAGATCAAGATAGCTGATAATGGAATTTCTGGGCGGCTCATAAGTGATGTGATGCTACATTCAAATTATCCTGATTAACTTTAGCACCCTCTTCAGCACTAACTATGTCTTCACACTAACTATGTATTAATTATACTTAGAGGTTATTATATGGCTAATTATATAATGGTTGGCGCAATAACTTTCAATAATTTTTTCTAAATTCCTGATGATATTAGGCAGCTTTTTAAAAAGCAATTGAAAAGGTTTTAAAAAAACTTCTCGACAAACATCACATTATGGAATTGGATATTCACCAAACTTACAACTTCTAACGTTGATTCCTAACCTTTGTAATTTTCTCTTTAACTTTTTCAATAAAACTGTTATAAAACTGTTCTCGTGCTTGTTTCTGTATTCGCGCATCTTCGTCGTTAAGCGTCTTAGTTCAAGCTCACTTATTTTTTCTACAACTTCCGGGAAAAGCAAGTTTTTTCATCCGTAGCATGCTTATCAACCTCTTTATGGATCTGCAATTCTTGCGTTATAAACTTATCAATAATAGTACTTAAATGGTCAAACTCCCTTTTTTCATGTAGTAATAATAGTAATAAATAATCTTTGGGTTGCGAAAAAATTCGTACTTAGATTTGCTCGTAGAAGTATCAACTTTACTAAATAAATTTTGGATTTGATAGTGTTTTTCGATATAGGAGTTTATCACCTATGTTCTACTTCTATTTTAATTTGAGTAGTACAATGAGGCACTTTTGTCACGCCTCAGGGGGCTACCTTCGCAAAAGGGAGCAACCATCAACGTTACATCCCTCACTTTTTTTATTATAGTATCGACTTTTGTGAAATACTTAGTAAAAACAAAACCCTCCCCCACACCTTAAGAGGCCTTATACCCTGTCGGCAGGACAACTGCTCTCCTACTCTTCTTTTACCATATCTCATCAAAAAAACATCATTTATGTGTGCTTCAAATGAGAGGGGCAATAACGGTTTACAAATACACGACCATTATCAGTTGTTCCATTTATTTGCTTCCTCTGACAGATTGTCACGAATTGGCAACGCCTGGATAGAGAAGAGCTTATCCAGAATCTTTGGCTGAATCAGGAAAAAAGAAATATACCCCTTCGAAGAGCTTTTAATAATTTAGGAATTTTAGGATCTATACAATATACAGCAACAAATATTAAAATAATAAATCTTGTAAAAATTAGTCCAAATGAAGCAAAGCTTTTTATGTCCAAATCATAAACAACATTTCCTGGCGTCTCTCGCATAGAAAGTTCTTCTTGACCCATTTTTTTATAGCTATTGGCTTCTTCTTAGGTAATAGTTCTTCTTCTTAGGTAATAGTAGGATTGGTTATTTTTTGAGTTTTATGTTGAACAAGTGCATCAATGAACTTCTTTTTCGTAATCCATTAGTTATTTTGCCTTCCTTTAAAAAATAACATTTCAATAATTCATTACTGATCGTTGCGTATCCTGTATTACCTTGAGGTTCATCAATCTCATATTGTAAACTTTATTCTATGGGCCTTCTGTTTCATGACTCCAATTAGAGATTTGAATTTAGGTCAAAGGTAAGGTTGTCCTTTCTCATTGAGAATGAGAAAGGTTAGTATTTTTAAGCCATTCCCTTTAGTTGCTTCATACTAAGGCTACGAATAAGTGGACCATAACGCCATGCTTCTATGGATTCGTTAATTAAGTTTATTTCGAGTTGCTAACCAAGCGCCATGAGCTAGATAGATCATTTTCTGAAACTTCATGGCAGACAATTGAAGATCAGCTTTTTCAGATTCTAAATTACGTTCGCTGAATAAGTTTTTTCGATTTCGCCTCCATTTAGAAATTGGTTATAGTTATTACTGGCCCTCCGTCATCGAAGCGTTTTTAATTAAGTAGATTGGACTTTGTGCAAAACCATCTTTTTTTATTGACTTGAAGGGTGCAGCTAATTTCAATTTTGTGATTGTTGGTTTGTATCCTTCAAGAGTTATTGCGCCAACCATTATAAAAAGTGATGCCACTATCCCGCTCCCGCTCATAAGGATCGCTAGTTCTTTGCTATTCATTGTTCTCTCCTATTAGGTTTTAGTTAACGGTCAAGAAAATATTTAGAAATGCGGCTTAGCAAATTTGTCAGCCACAACGTCAGCAAAAAACAAAAGACAAAGAGCACCCATCGATGGTTCAATAAAAAACCGTGTTTAGTCAAAAAAAGCCCTAAAAGGGCAATGTTAAATCCGATGCTTATCGCCACCACACAGTGAATAATTAACTCACGCATAAAAAAACTCCTTTTGAGTTGTGGAATGGGGTTGTTGAAGAAATCATGTTCCATAACGATATCGTAGAGCATCGACAAAAGCTTTTTGCCATCCAATTCTTTTTTAGCGCCTTTGGAAGTGCTTTCTCTTGTGTAGGTAGATCGATAAAGTCCAAGTAGGACCCTTTTCCATCCACCAATGCCATCGCTCCGCTAAGACCTACATCAATTCCTAAGTGTTTAGACATTAACTAATCCCAACCTATCGTAGACAAGTAGTCTACATCTATACCAAAGATCTTAATTTTGATTCCTGGAGTCATTTCTCTTTATTTTAAAAAAAGAGCCCTCCTCTTCTTTTTACCTCCTCTGCTTTTTAATAGTGTTTTCACCTATTCACTTAAAAAAACTAAAAGGAGAGCCCCATGCTCAAATATGAAACTTACAAATCTATTGGGAGAAGTGTATTTATGTTTATTAAACCGCTTTGCATTGGTAAAAAATGACTAAGGAGCTTGAAGAGACTCAAGAAGCTCTTAAAAAATCTAATGCCACTATTGACGGACTAAAAACGCTCATTTGTTATTTTAAGCCCCTGATTGGACACAAGATTATCGACATTGCGAATCGAAAATGGAGCGAAATGGAGCGAAAATATAAAAAAAGAAAATTTAGTTCCATACTGTGGGACAACCTGTCGAGACTACAAAATAAGATTATAACCTAAAAAAGAGAGAAAAATTTTCTGTCTTTTTTGCTATAACTGTAAGCAAAGTAGCTATAACTGTAAGCAAAGTAAATTATATATAAAATTTGAACGAAAAACATGAGTAATTAAAGCTCTTCTTCGAATAGAGCCTAAATTTTGCCCACATGAGAGATTTGCTAACTTTCCTTTAAGTCCAAGTTCAAAAAAAATGTGATTTATTGACAGCTCTTAAGCCCATTTTAAATCCTTTTCAGGTTTTGTTAATTTTTGGGATGTTGACTTTTAAGTCCTTAAGGAAGCAAATGCGATCAAATCAATGATCAGTTAAAATCATTAAGTTCTTTAGACATGTACTAATATAGTGGCTTTTAACAAAGGAAATTTTATCGCGGCTTTCTTAACTCAACCTCACGAACTCACTCAAAAGAAAACCTTTAAAGGGTTAATTTGCGGACAACCAGGCATCGGAAAAACAACACTAGCCTTACTCCAAACCCTGTCTGCATCGATGTTGATAATGGTATGCATCGCGTACCCCCCCCTTTTTTTCGATGCCCTTCTTTGTGGGTTGAAAACTATCAGCAGGTACTTGACTTAGTCTAGTTGCCTGAAATTGATCCTTTTAAAACTATTGTAGTAGATATCCTCAGCAAACTGATTGAAAAAAATCGCTGACTAGATGGCCCAACAAAACTTCAAATTGCGTCAAGGTGACGATCAACTCACCATGAAAGGTTAGGGCGTGCTTAAAAAAAATCTTTCATAATTTATTTCAACTACTTGAATCAAAAAATAAATCGCTCATTTTTTTCGCTCACGAGTCCGAAGAAAAAATGGTGAACAAACGATAAACCTCCTGATTGTGCCGGCAGTACGCGTAAAGATATCGTTAAAGAACCCGATTTTATGGCTTATATGGAAATAATCGGTGACAAACGAACTATTAATTTTTCCCTTCTCCCAAAATATTATGCTAAAAATTCGTTGATCTTAGCACACTGGATGAAAGTGCCGGATCTCGAATTGAAAGGAAACACCTTTATTAACGAGAAAATCCTCAAATTAACTCAGGAAAAGCTTAAGAAAAATCTGAAATTAACCAAACGCTATCAATCACTCATAGAATCACTCATTTCTGAAAGCAACGAACTCAAAAATGTGAACGCCGTTAATAAATTCTACGAGACCTTAAACTAAAAAGAAAAGCTATGGGACAGTGATTTTATCATACGGCATCAATTAGCGGAGCATATTAAAACCATCGGAGTCGAATTTGACCTAAAAACCAAACACTTTTTTTGACAACACGATAAAGGCCAATGGCTAGGAGATTCATTACACCGAGACTCTAACGGGGTTTGAGTGGTATAGATTATCGGATAATGACGAAGCCGTTGAACGAAATCAGTTCTTAGCTCTGCTGCATCGTGAAAAAACAACTGACCCAAGCGATGAAAAGGCATTGAATTTGAAAACGCCGTTCGAGCCAACTTGCGAAGGCAGTTTGCAAGACACAAAGTCCTCACTCAGCAAGGGGTCACAGAGCTTACCCATGTTTGCTCTGGTGGCCTTTGGCAGCAATCCGTGAAAAACCACTCGATGAGTATATTTACTGCATGGACGTGCCTATGTCATCAAATGGAACACTATTTATGATCTCAAATTATGATCTCAAATACACCTCTTCGTACGATATCGGCAAGTATGCTAACAGAGTGCAGCACAGCATTGGATTTACTTGTTTTGTACCGGTCAAGAACGATTCGATTACCTCATTTCAAATGGTAACGATTGGTGGAAAGAAATCTATTTTGCCGCGCAAAACTTAGAAAATCGCATCCGATCAAAAAATAATACGTTTTTGGGTCTTGATCACGATCCTAAAGCCAAGGCCCTTTTTAATCAACACTGGAGAACAAAGGAGCATCTTTATGTTTTTTTAAACTCGTATCCGAGCAAGAAAGCTTCACATTGAGGTATGGGGAGAACAGCAATACCTTCAATACCTCAGTTAAACCCGGTGAGGTGGCCTTTTTTGTCAAAAAATCCTCCGATGAAATTTCGCTCAACAGCCAAAATCAAATGATTAAACTCCTCCTCACAATTCGCGATGCCCAGGGTAACAAGTGTGGCGTTTAACTACCTCGTCAATACACCCAAAATGATTTGGAAGTTAAAACACTTCTGTGAGGCAAGCAGACTTGAGAACTGCTATCAACAAGGTGAGCTTACCAACGTGTCCCACTGTCAAGCTAATGCCGGACGGTGTACCCTCACGCTCGAAACCTATCGTGATAAAAATAATCAGCCTCAAAAAAATACCTCGTCACCGATTGTCTGAAAACTGAGATGACGATCTTGAAAGTACAATAAAACGCTTCCTCAAAACATGTACTTTAAAATCATGGTTCGTATTTTTATGTCAAAAATAATAAATGGAGATTAATCTCAGTCAAAATCGTGCTAAAGCTTTCGTATCTTATCATGAATTGACAGCTAATAACGAATCACCCAAACTAATAAAAGATCTTTTTATTCGATTTAAAAACGATTTAAAAAGTAAAAATTGAATGACATTGATGAAAGTACTCGAGAAAACAAATTACGCTCTTTACGAAATCTTACATTGGTATTTGGACACATGCGACTAGAAGACATTCGGCCAAAAAATGTTTATCGCTATATGGATGAGTGGAGCAACAAATAAAGATAAATCATGTTTTAACCAGGTTTATAAATCAGCGATCCGATGAGGAATAACTGATAGTAATCCCTGCATTGATATCTCTATATATCTATATAAAAGAAAAACCTCGGGATCGCTTAATTAAGCCGTGGGAATTTACAGCCGTTCAACAATCAGCACAAAAGGCAAGGCAAGTAGAAATTTTGGCCGTCAAGCGGTGGTCTAATCTCACCAAAGAAGTTATTTAGCTTTTTGGAAACAAAAATAAATTGTTCTATCTCGTCAGTTAGTCTAAGAAGCTTAGAAATTTAGTTGATAGTCTACTTTTATATTTAGATGGCATCGTTAAAAACCGCCCACCGATAATTTATTTTGTAATACGTTCGAGAAAGTCTATACTGGAGAAAGGCTTAAGAGGATATGGAGACGACTTATAGATTAAGAAATAAAATTGAAACTAATTGAAGAACGATTTACCTTTCATGATATACGGGCTATGACTCATGATATACGGGCTATGACGGTTGCTTTTACGGCTGACAAGGAAAGGGTTGGAAGCAGCAAGTCGCGCGCAGCCAAGTCGCGCAGCGTGGCGGGGGACCCCCACGCTTCTGTTAAAATTACAAAGCAAGTGTATGTGCGGGCGATGTTCAAGAACGAATCCTAACAGAGTGAGGAAATTATATTAGGCATTTCCCATTATGTTAGCCAAGATGCATTTTGCAAAAAAAGATTAAAAAAGATTAATAAAAACTTTTTATTTTGTAAAGTTTAAGCGGGAAACGAGATTCGAACTCGCGACCCCAACCTTGGCAAGGTTGTGCTCTACCAACTGAGCTATTCCCGCCCATTTAAACTAATTTCTGGTATACCTGGTATTTAACTAACTCGTAGATTGGCCTAAAGTAGCTTTCTGCCAGAGTGCTTTATTTATAAGTTAGACTGTTATTATTACCTTTCATGACTGGTTGTCAAGTCTTGCCAGGCTATCTTTAAATAAAGAACCATTGTCCATACGGTCAGAAGAGCCGCAACCCACAAAAAAAATACCCCGCTCAGTAAGATCCACGAGGGCGCCCCAGGCACATACCAAATCAATAAAATCAAAGCAATCATCTGGAGAGTCGTTTTAATCTTCGAGAGAAAGGTGACAGCCATACTGGTACATTTGCCTAATTCTGCCATCCATTCCCGAAGAGCGGAGATAATTATTTCTCGACAAATGATAATCGCTCCAGGAATCGCTAAATATCCTACATAACATTCTCCAACCACCAGAACTAATGCTGCTCCTACTAGTAATTTGTCGGCTACAGGATCTAAGAATGCCCCTAAATCAGTCGCTTGTGATAAACTTCGAGCTACATAACCATCTAACCAGTCTGTTAGTGCAGCAAATACGAAAATTATCGCAGCAACCGGGTGAGCCCATCTAAAAGGTAAATAATAAAAAAGACCAAAAATAGGAATAGAGGAAAGTCGGGTCAGGGTAAGGAAAATCGCAATATTCATAGTAAAATTCTACGGCGATTACTTAAGAGGTCAAGTTCATTAGAAGAACCGTGCAAAGAGTAGTAGATGGATTTAGCTAATTTCTCACTAATACCCGGAACCTTGGCAATTTCTTCCACGCTCGCCTTTTGAATTTCCTGTAACCCTCCAAAATATCGTAACAATTCACGGCGACGTTTGGACCCAATCCCTTCCACCTGCTGCAAGGGAGATTCAACCCTACGTTTGGCCCGTTTGGCCCGATGTGCTGTGATAGCAAATCGATGAGCTTCATCACGGATTTGTTGAATCAAGTGAAAAGCCTCATTATCAGAAGGAAGACAGATTTCTTCTTCTCGCCCCCAAATATATATCTTTTCTAAGCCGGATTTTCGAGAAGGGCCCTTGGCTATAGCAAGCAAGATCACCTCATTTACTTGTAATTCTTCTAATACTTCTGCCGCTAATCGCAATTGCCCCTTACCTCCATCGATCATTAAGAGGTCAGGTAAAAAGCCTTCTCCTTCTTTCAATCGTATGTAACGTCGCGTAAGGACTTGCCCCATGGCTCCGTAATCATCTCCCGCTTGGAGACCGGAAATATTAAATCGTCGGTAATCACGTTTTATCGCCCCCCTTCTCCAAAAACAACGCAAGAGCCAATAGTGGCCTCTCCAAGAGAATGACTTATATCAAAACACTCGATACGGGAAATAGGGTTAGGCAATTGCAAGACTTCCTGTAAGGCTTCTAATTTAATTGCGAAGGTATTTCTTTCCGCTAAATGTTGAGAAAGGGTTTGCCGCGCATTGCGAATGGCCATCTGCTGCCACTGCTTATAGGGTGCGCGCCTTTGATCAGTAATCACTAGCTTTCGCTGTAAACTTGAAGATAGAGCTCGCTGAATCCATAGCCGCTCAGGCAAGGGCTCACTAGTTACAATCCGTTCAGGAATGTCACCATTGCGTAGAGGACTTAAATAATATTGGGGAATAAATTCTGCCAGGGCGGTCTGCACCGTCACCCCCTTAGGCATATCGGGGAAAAAAGGTTTATGCCCAATAATGCGACCTGTCCGGATGAATAAAATCGCAAGCCCAATAGCTCCGCTAGTTTGTGAGACGCCAATTACGTCCACATCCTCCTTCCCACTCATAATGAACTGTTGCTTTTGAAGATGGCGCAATTGCCGAATCTGGTCTCGATAATAGACCGCCTCTTCAAAATTTAATTCTTCAGAAGCTACCTCCATTATATTATTTAATTTATTAATAATTTTATTATTTTTTCCTTCAAGAAATAAAATAGCATCTTCTACTTGGCTCCGATAGCTGGGTTCATCAACATAACCCACACAAGGCGCCATACACCGTTTAATTTGGTATTGTAAACAAGGACGGGTTCGGTTTTTAAAAAAGGAATCACTGCATTGGCGCAACTTAAATAATTTTTGAATTAATGCTAAGCTTTCTCGAACAGACCCTGGTGTAGGATAAGGCCCAAAATAACGACCTGCAACTTTTTTTAGATCCGCGGTAAAAATCTAGTCGAGGAAATTTCTGCTGGGTAGCAAGATAAAGGTAAGGATAAGACTTGTCATCCCGTAACAGTACATTATAACGTGGTCGGAACTGTTTGATAAAACTCGCTTCTAATAAAAGTGCTTCATTTTCGTTACGAGTAATAGTGGTTTGGATGGCATAAACTTGTGCCATCATTGCTTGAGTTTTGCTATTGAGACGGCGGTGAAAGTAACTACTTATTCGCTTTTGCAAATTCCGTGCTTTACCCACATAAAGAGTTTTCCCGTGGGAGTCTTTCATTTGGTATACCCTGGCTCTGTTGGAAGGGTGGGCAGATAAGTTTTAGGATCAGAAATGATCATAATCGTTCAATAGCTGGCGGAGAGACAGGGATTCGAACCCTGGGAGGAGTTGCCCCTCAACGGTTTTCAAGACCGCCGCATTAAACCACTCTGCCATCTCTCCAGTTAATGGATGACCTCCGGACGTCCTTTTCCTCAAGCTCGGACATTCTTTTATACACACCCTTCCCCCCTTCTGGCAAGCTGATTGCCTCATTATATACGGCAATCCTTGTATAAGCATTACTAGAGTCTATTTAGATCTTTAAAAGATCCCACAAGTAAAAAGCCCAATAAAATTTAATAATAAAATTTAATATTTTTAATTAGTTAAAAATAAAAGGGATAACCAATTTATATCATGTAGTCTGTTTGATTGAGCCTATAGGGGGCAAATCAAAAGAAAGATTATTAATCGATTAGAAGCGTAATGATACAGATTAACTAAAGGTACAAATATAGGCGGTATAATCCATATAACAATGTTTAAGTAGGACGTTGTTTTCACTCAGCTTGGTGGTATGCTAGTAGAGTACCTTCGCTCAATAAAAAAGGTCACTTAGTAAGGAGGTAGGTGGGTATGTTTTGCTATCGATCCTAAATTTCTTAACTACGTATTAAAAATTAAAAGTGGTAGTTTCGTGTTCGCGTATGCCCCTCAAGAAAACTACAACTCTCATTTAATGAATTAATTTCTCTAACTACTTAATCCTCTCCTTGGAGAGGGTTAAGCAAATTCTAAATAATCCATTCCTCCCATATAAGGTTTCAATACCTCTGGAACACGAATGCGACCATCCGCTTGCTGGTAATTTTCCATGATGGCAATTAAAGTACGCCCCACGCAAGGCCTGAACCATTAAGAGTATGGAGCAATTCGAGTTTTCTTGTCTCAGGATTGCGCCAGCGCGCCTGTATTCGACGAGCTTGAAAGGCTTCACAATTGCTACAAGAAGAAATTTCTCGATAGCGTTTCTGAACGGGCAACCAAACTTCCAAATCATAAGTCTTAGCCGCAGAAAATCCTAAATCACCAGTACATAGTTCTACCACTCGATAAGGCAGGTTTAACAACTGCAATACCCTTTCCGCTTGGCCCGTTAATTCTTCTAAAGCTTTATAAGAACTTTCTGGCTTTACTAATTGAACAAGTTCCACTTTTTGAAATTGATGCTGGCGAATCATTCCGCGAACATCCTTTCCATAAGAACCTGCCTCACTTCGAAAACACGGTGTTTGAGCTACCCACTTCTTAGGCAATTGCTTACTTTCAAAAACCTCATCTCGGGCTAAATTAACCAAAGGCACTTCTGCTGTCGGAATCAAAAAAAGTCCCACTCTCCTGATACCTTAAATTGATCTTCTCGAAACTTAGGTAATTGCCCAGTACCGTACAAGCATTCCTCATGAACTAAATAAGGAACATACATTTCCTGATAGCCGTGGTCTTTGATATGCAAATCCAGCATAAATTGTGCTAGAACGCGCTGCATCCAAGCTAATCCACCCCGTAAAACAACAAACCGCGCACCTGATAATTTAGCCGCTGCTTCGAAATCCACTTGACCTTCTCCTAAAGAAATATGGTCTTTAGGAGAAAAATCAAAATAAGGTATCTCACCCCATTTACGAATTTCTCGGTTATCATTTTCGCTCTTACCATCGGGAATGGAGTCGTTAGGTAAATTTGGAAGTGATAATTGAAAGTCTAATAATTCTCTTTGAACAGTCTTGAGCAAAGACTCGTGTCGGTTTAATTGCTCTCCAAGCTTTGAAACATCAGCCATTAAAAGTGAAACATCCTCACCTTTCGATTTCGCCATCCCAATCATTTTGGATAATTGATTACGTTGAGTCTTCAGCGATTGAGTGGCCGTTTGGTAAGCTTTTCGCTTCTCTTCAAGCTCTAAAAAAAATTTTTATCGAATTCAAAACCGCGGCGACGCAATTTTTGCGCCACTTCATTTAAGTTTTGGCGTAATAATTTAGGATCTAACACAATGTTTCCTCAAAAAATAATCACTTGACCTAACCAAAGGCCTATTATCAGTTTCCGTGAATGACAATATCAAAGAGGCGCCGATATTAGCAAGAGCAGCACCGAAAGCATGCAATTTAAATAAAGAGACAGTATATCAAAGCTAAAGCTGGAGAAAGTGCTAAACCATCGAAAGAAGCCTATAAAAGATCCCTGCTCGCCAAGCAGCTGATAAAGCAAAGCGACCCGACTGACCCGACTAACATGCCTGACAAAATTCCAATAAGAAAGGAACCAATTAGATTGACAACCAAAATTCCTCAGGGAAAATTTTTAGGTAAAATTTCATTAACAGAGCGAGAAATCAGAAAACAGGATAAAGAACCAATAGATCTACATTAATACAGCAATCATCTCTCTTAAGCTGCGCCTATTCATTCAGGATTTTTAAATTTTCAAGTTTTTTTAATTTTTCTAACCTTCTATTTAATCAAAAATAATATTGACGATCTTTTAACGCTTCAGGGAATTAATTTACTTCCTGCAGTAAACCCGTCGGGCTCATTGTGCACGTATCGATACTCTTTCCCATAACTAAGGATTTCATTAATTTGTTAGGTGCATTGCGTAAATAAAGTGAAACTTCCAAACTATACTCTACTGCTTGGCATCATGGCACGCGGCATTGAAGGCTTTATAAACTTGCATTGCTCTTAGGTGCACAAGCCCCAATAAACTACAGCTTGCACCAAGGTAAGTTCTCGCTTTACTGTTCCCCACTCGCTCATAAGTTTCCCAAGCATTAAGAACTATTTATAATGCGCGAGAGTCTGCGTTTCCAATATCTTCACTTGCCATTCGTAAAATGCGCCTTGCGACATAAAATCGGTAAGGACTTTATCAACCGCACCCTCTTCCACCACCCATTTTCCCTTTTCTTCATAGCAAAGTTAGCCAGGATTTCTAAAATATTTAAACACTGACAAGCATAGCCATCGGAAAATTTTGCGATACGTTCACACAACGAAGGAAGAATTTCTAAGGTTTTTTGCCTAATTCTCGTTCGGGCTCTCTTTGAGAGATTTCTCTAAGATATTTAATAAATCCGCTTCAGCTAATTCTTTTAATACATATACTCGTGTTCGCAACAATAAGGCGTTGTTTAATTAGAAATAGGGATTGTTCGTTGTAGCACTAATTAAAGTAATAGTGCCCCCTTGTAATAGTGCCCTTGTTCGACATAAGGTAAAAAAGCATCCTGTTGAGCTTTATTAAAGCGGTGAACCTCGTCAACAACAACAAATAAAATTGTCGGCTGATAAATATTCTGAGCTTGCTCTGCCCCCGCTTTACTACATCACGAATATCCTTTACACCCACTAATACACCCACTAAAACAGCAGACAAAAATCTCACAAGCGCTCCACTTTTTTGAGCCATTATTTCTGCCAACATTGTTTTACCCATTCCCAGAGGCCCCCACAATATCATGGAATGTAATTTTCCATTTTCTATTCCCTGAGAAAAGGGGGTATCCTTACCACCTAACTAAATGCTCTTGACCAATAAATTCCTCCAGTGAGCGAGGACGTATTCAAATAGCAAGGGGAATAAAATTAATTTTTTGATGACATCAACATCACGCGAGGGTTTAAATTCGAATAAGTGATCCGCTAGCAGTTGGTTAATTTTAATTTTTTTAAATTGAAAAATACTTCTTTCCTCTAAATTATTTAATACGGTCATTTCTGTCAGTTGCTTTTGAAAAAATTTTAATCGGATCCATTTAAAATTGAGATCTTTTTTAATTCGAGGCACTAATTCAAATACTACAGTACCATCATTTGGTGAACTTGTTATTGTAAGGTTTTGTTTTAAATCTTTTATAGAACCTGATAACAAAGAGGCAGGATTAATATTTGTTCTTTTTGCCAGTGGTTGTTTGCTAGCTTGAGATAAATCTTTATTATAAACCCATAAGGTTTTTCCGTTAGTGATGATAATTTGATTGGTAGGAATATTTGTTTCCCACCGAAAACATCCCGGCCGTTTGATCATTATTCGACCCCGACTTTGTTGGATTACTCGTTCTTCATTATCGAAAGTTGTTTGTCTGAATGTAGCCTGATAAGTATGAAAACCGGACAGCAATTGACTTAACTGAGAGGTGGCATCAGGTTGATCAACTGCAATACCGACTAAAGGGATAAGCAAAAATAATAGAAAAAAAATAAGTTATTTCTATAATAATTCATTGTATATAATAATTCATTGTATTATTTTTTAATAAGCCGATTTTTGACCAAAACACATTATTTAGAACCTTCGTGGGTTCACCATTTTAATTTTCTTGTGAGGACACCAACACTTCGCGGGTTCCATTATTTTCCATAGGACTAACCACACCGGCTATTTCCATGGCTTCCACGATTCGGGCAGCTCGATTATACCCAATCTTAAAGCGGCGTTGAATACTCGACACAGAAACCCGCCGAGACCGAATAACGACCTCTACCGCTTGGTCGTAAAGGAGGTCTCGTTCGCCTTCCTCGGATCCACCCCCTAAAGCAGCTTCTGTAAATCCTCTTAGGTCCTGAGTCGTCATTTCATCGAGAATTCCTTCTACATAATTGGCTTCGCTACTCTTCTTCAGATATTTCGCTACGCGATGAACCTCTTCATCCTTGACATAAGGGCCATGGACTCGAACCGGAACTCCCGTACCCGGAGCTAAGTAAAGCAAATCTCCATGGCCCAATAGTTGTTCTGCTCCTTGTTGATCCAAAATAGTCCGCGAATCAATTTTGGAAGAAACTTGGAAAGCAACACGGGTAGGAATATTAGCCTTTATTAAACCCGTAATCACATCTACAGAGGGTCGTTGAGTAGCAAAAATTAAATGAATCCCTGCTGCACGAGCTTTTTGCGCGAGGCGAACGATGAGGGTCTCAACTTTTTTGCCTACTACTACCATCATGTCCGCAAATTCGTCCGCAATTACTACAATCTGTGGCAACTCTTGGAGCTGTGGCAGCCCCCTTCTTCATTGCTTTGCAGTGGGTCTAGCAAAGGCACTCCGGCTTCACTTGCCTCTCGTACTTTAGCATTGTAGCCCAGAATATTACGTACTCCCAACGAAGCCATGAGACGATAACGCCGCTCCATTTCGGCTACACACCAACGTAACGCTGAAGCTGCGTCTTTCATGTCAGTCACTACGGGAGTTAGCAAGTGGGGGATCCCTTCATAAACAGAAAGTTCCAGCATCTTGGGATCAATAAGGATGAGGCGTAAATGTTTCGGAGTAGCTTTATAAAGAAGGCTTAACAGCATGGCATTCAAACTAACAGATTTACCGGAACCCGTTGTGCCTGCTACTAACAAATGAGGCATTTTTGCTAAATCAACGATGACCGGGTGGCCCCCGATATCTTTCCCTAATGCCAACGTTAAACTGGATCGCGCATTTTGATACTGCTTGGTAGCTAAAACTTCATACAAGGGCACCACCTCCCGAACCTTATTAGGGAGCTCAATGCCAATAGCGGATTTACCCGGGATGACTTCAACCACTCGCACACTGATCACCGACAAAGAACGAGCCAAATCTTTCACTAAGTTAGTTACCCGACTTACCTTTGTCCCAGCAGCCAGCTCTAACTCAAAACGAGTTACCACAGGCCCCGGATGGACGGCCACCACTTGAGACTGAACTCCAAAGTCTGCCAAACGCAATTCCAATTCTTTAGACCTTTGTTGTAATTCCTCTTCGGAATAAGAGGCTTCATGATCCTTAACGGGTTTATCCAGCAAAGAAAGATCTGGAATGATCACAGAACCTTTAAATCGAGGTGCTTTAAACTCTGTATCCACAATTTCTAATTTGGGACGTTCAGCGATTTTTGGTTTGGTATTCATTTCCTGTGGTTCTAGAATAAATGCCGGCTCTACCACTTTAATTTGAGGAATAGCGACCGATACCTCTTGATTTCTGAGGGAGGGTATGGGAAATAAATCTTTCCATGAAATTACTCGCAACTGTTCTTTTGTTAACCTTGCGAGCTTCATTAAAACTTCACCCAAAAATTCCAAAAACCAAAACCAAGATAAGCCGGTGAATAAAGTGATTCCAATCATTAGGAAAGCAAATAAAATTAATGTGGTTCCCACCCTATTACAAATAGGCAGTAATGTTCCCGCCACCACAGTGCCGAGTATCCCACCTGCATTAAACGGAAGATGAGAGGGTGAAAAAGACAAATGAATAACAGCCAACCCTGTGCCTGCTAATAACAGCAACAAAAATCCCAGAGAACGTAAAAGAACCAAAGACCATATTATGAGAGGTTCAGTCCGTTGTTTATGTCGATTTCGGAAGAAAATCCATCCAGCAAAGGAAAGAATGAAAGGAAAAAGATAAGCTAAGTATCCAGCCGTGTATAAAAGAAAATCAGAAATCCATGCCCCTATTTCTCCTGTAACATTAGCCACTTTTTTAATTGCTACGCTATGCGACCAACTCGGGTCTGAGGGGTGATAACTCACTAGGGCAAGAAGAAGGAAAATGGAAAATGCGAGCACTAAAATAAAAAATCCTTCACGCAAACGATAGCTTAAATTCGTTCGAGAATTGATCTTCGTTTCCTTTTGTAATTTTTTGCGCTTTTTACCTCGCTTCATTGGAACTCCTTCACCTACGTCGATGAAAATGCAATTAAAACTGGGAGAAAAAAATCTCAGTTCTAATCGCACCCGTCATTAAATGAACACTAGAACTGCTGAATAATTACAGTTAGTATTATAGCCTGAATAATTCTCTAACAAACACCTAAATCAGATAAAATTATGAATAATGAACAACACCATTCTCTTATCATTCTAGGCTCAGGTCCCGCCGGCTGTACTGCAGCCATCTATGCCGCCCGTGCTAATCTCAAACCTATTATGATCACGGGAATTGAACAAGGCGGACAATTAATGACTAGCACAGATGTGGATAATTGGCCTGGCGAAGCACCGGGATTACAAGGTCCTCAACTTATGAAGAGAATGCAAAAACATGCAGAACGTATTGATACCAAAATAATTTTTGACCACATTCGTGAAGCAAATTTAAAAGTGCGGCCTTTTGTTCTCACCGGTGATAGAAGCACTTACACTTGTAATGCTTTAATCATAGCTACAGGGCTTCCACCCGCTATTTAGAACTACCTTCGGAAAAGGTTTATATGGGCAAAGGAGTTTCGTCGTGTGCCACCTGTGACGGTTTTTTTATCGCGGGAAAAAAGTCGCTGTCGTAGGGGGCGGAAATACAGCCGTAGAGGAAGCTCTTTACCTCTTCCATATCGCTTCTCATGTGACCCTCATTCATCGTCGGGATAAATTACGTTCCGAAAAAATGCTTACTGCGCAATTAATGAAAAAAGTGGAGAATGGAAATATCAACATTGAATGGAACCACGTAGTTGACGAAGTCCTTGGCAATGATCAAGGCGTAACCAGCGTTCGTCTAAAAATGTTCAAGATGAGAAAACCCAAGAACTCCGCATCGATGGTTTGTTTATCGCCATTGGTCATGACCCTAATACAAAAATCTTTAAGGACCAACTCGATATAAATGAGGCGGGTTACCTACGCGCCAAATCCGGTTTAGAAGGCAACGTTACCGCCACGAACATTCCGGGTGTATTTGCGGCGGGCGACGTTACCGACCACGTATATCGGCAAGCTATCACCGCCGCAGGGATGGGTTGTATGGCGGCGCTGGATGCGGAGCGCTATTTGAGCTTATTCACAGAGTGACTACTTCAACAAACCTCATTAACGAGCTCATGAAGATCATAGGTAAGAGAGTTTAATCACGTTTCCTTAATTACTGCTTCAGCTAAGCGCCTCAACAAAATGTCCTCCTTTAACAAAAACCTTTTGCAAAAGCGTCTGCTGATGCACTACTTACTCGTGACCATCAACTGGTTGTTTTATAAAGGCTATCTTTAGCAACTGCTTCAGCAAACTCCTCTCCATAATCTAAAAAATAGTTTTCTCAACTCGGATTCTTTGCTAGATCTGTTCAGCCAGGTCTTTCTCTTCACCATCCAAAATGATAATAACGAAGTAGAGTTAGCTTTCTTAAATGAATTAACACTTTGACTTTCTTGGGATTTAAAAACCTATTGATTAAAGAGACTATTTCAGGCACTATTACTTTTTTTAAACAGAATCAAGTCTTATGCCAAAAGAAGAATCTATTGAAATGAAAGGGGTAGTGATTGATTCGCTGCCTAACACAACTTTCAGAGTTAAGCTTGAAAATGGTCATGTCGTCACAGCCCATATTTCTGGGCGGATGCGGAAACACTATATTCGCATTCTAACGGGTGACGAAGTGATCGTAGAATTAACTCCTTACGATTTAAGCCGGGGCCGAATTGTATATCGTGAAGCAGGAAGAAAATCTGCTCAATCAGAAGAATAGTCCCCTGTAAATTATTTACTAAATGTTGAATAGTCAGCTGACCTTCCACTACGTCGACTACAATTTCGTCTCCTTCATGGAGTTCTCCAAATAATAACTGGTCCGCCAAAGGAATTTTTAATTTCTCTTAGATTATGCGGGCCATTGGGGCGGGCACCCATTTTTTTATTATAACCATGCTCAGCCAGCCATTGTTTCGCTTCCATGCTAAAATCTTAAGTATCGTAGCATTCCAAGTAATTAAATTGAATAATTACATCCAATCGATTGCGGAATTCAGCACTAAAATAATGTTTAATTGCACTCAAACTTTCTTGCTCTATATTTTGATCGGAAAAACCAATCGTTCCACGCTCCAACTGATCGGCATCGGAATTAGTTGTCGTAACAATTTTCGCATTATTATCAGTCAGATAACCATAATCCATTACTTGCAAAAGAATATTGAAAACATCTGGATATGTTTTTTCGATTTCATCCATCAGCAAAACAGTATGAGGTTATTTTCGGATAGCCTCAGTAAAAAAACCTCCTTGATCATACCCAACGTAGCCAGAAGGGGGCTCCAATTAAACGAGAGACCGTATGACGTTCCATATATTCCGACATATCAAATCGAATTAACTCAATCCCCAATGTACTTGCTAGTTGACGAGTGATTTCAGTTTTACCTACTTCCTAGTAGGACCTGCTAACAAAAATGATCCTACGGGTTTATCAGCATTATTTATGCCCGCACGCAATAATTTAATAGCGTTACACAGAGCTTCCACCGATTTACTTTGCCCAAAACTACTTTTTTAAGTTGCTTAGGTAATTCCAGTAACAATTCTTTATCGGTTTGAGTAATATTTGAATAATATTATAAATAGGGATTCGTGCTATCTTGGCGACAATCGCTTCAATTTCTTTGATACTTATCAAAGTATTTCCTCTGTTTTCACTTTGTAGTTGCTTCACTTTGTAGTTGTTGGTAAGCTCCCTCCTCTGCTTCGTTGATGATATCGATCGCCTTATTCAGCAATTGTCGATCGAAAATATAACGGGTTGATAATTCAACAGCCCGTTTCAAAGCATCCGCAGTATATCGAATTTGCTGATAACTCTCATACCGCGACCTTACACCACCCTGCAAAATTTTAATTACCTCTGGAATCGAAGGTTCTTTTACATCGATTTTCTGAAAACGACTTAATAAGGCATAGTCTGTTCGAAAAGAAATTACGAAACTCTTCATAGAGGTGCCGCCGATAGCTGACCCACGCACCAATTAAATTATGAATCTCATCAAATCAATAAATACAATCACGCCAGCTTCTCGACTTAAGGAACTTTAATACCGACTTAAACCGTTTTTCAAAATCACCCCAATATTTGGTACCTGAAAGCAATATCCCTAAATTTAGGGAATAAACAGTGCCATGAGAAAGAGGTTTCGGTACTCGATTTTGTTTGTACAATTCATTGCACTAATCCTTCCACAATAGCTGTTTTACCTACCCCTGTATCGCCTACCAATAAAAAAGGATTATTTTTAGTTCGTCGACAAAGAATTTAAATACAACGCATTAACTCTTCTTGCCAACCAATAATCGGGTCTACGCGTCTACTCCACGATTTTGCGTAATTTATTGTGTAAAGATCGATTAGATTTTCATCCACCGTGGTTTCTTACATTCCAGTGCCTTCTGACATTTGATGATGATCTGGGATAAAACGGGTCTTATGGCGGGGTTTAGTGATACCTTGAATGGTATAATTGATAATATCGATTCAGCTAATATTCTCCTGGCTCAAGAAATAAATTGCTTGACTTCTAGGCTCACTAAAAATGGTAGTTAAAATGTTCGTTCCTGTCACTTCGGGAGGGCTTGTTATATTGGACATCATAAATTGCCTGGGGTAGTTTCTATCAATATTTTCAATATTTAAAGATAGATACCCAAACCCACCTTTAAGCGATCTAAATTGGCTTCGCAAGCGGCAACCACTCTTGCTCCTTCGGGTTATCCAAAAAGGCCCAGCAAAAGGTGTTCGATGGTGATAAATTCATGACGCCTATCTCAAGCTTGGAAAAACGCGCGATTTAAGGTCTTCTCCAGAGTTTTACTAAACATGACCCGGCCCTCCTACGCTAAGTTATTAACATCCTCTCCACTTAAATGTGGTAAAAAGAAAAGAGTTTTTTCTACTCGTTATGGGAGATTCGTCGTATTGACACTTTTTTATTTTGATTTACAAGTAGTTATAATAGTTATAATCATTTTTTTTGAGATCCTTTACCATTTTAAGATTATGTTAAGTTGATCATAAGTTGGAAGTCATTCAAACATCAGATGAACTCCTAAAAAAACTTATTCAATATGCTTTAAAACAACATGCCACGAGACTGAGACCCGATTTTGAAGACGGTAATATTCAAACATTAGAAGCTATTTATCTGCTAATTTTGCTAATTTTCCGACAAGAAGAGATTAATAAGTTAACCAATAGCCCGGAAACAGATAAGCAAATTTCAAGTCTGTGCCCAGGAGTTAGGACTATCTGGCATCGTAGAAATGACTATAATCGCTAGTCATAAATCTATAAGCCAGACTCCCAGGACTTAATTCTCTTTGACTCACTCTCTACCAACCCCTACCCTTGTGGCAAGCGGTGATAAGCCCTTACATATGCTCGATAATTGTCTTACCAAACTGGGACGTACTAACCTCGTGAGCATCATCCATCAAACGAGCAAAATCGTAGGTTACCATTTTACGCTTAATGGCACCCTCAATTCCTTTAATGACCAAATCTGCTGCTTTTTCCCAACCGAGGTAACGTAGCATCATTTCAGCGGACAAAATGAGAGAACCCGGATTGACTTTATCTTGTCCCGCATATTTAGGTGCGGTACCATGGGTTGCTTCGAATAAACCAATGGTATCGCTTAAGTTAGCACCGGGAGCAATACCAATTCCGCCAACTTCTGCTGCTAAAGCATCCGAAATATAATCACCATTCAAATTGAGAGTAGCGATAACACTATATTCAGAGGGTCGCAGAAGAATTTGCTGTAAAAAAGCATCAGCAATTACGTCCTTAATGATTATGGTTTCACCTGACTTTGGATTTTTAAACGAATGCCAAGGGCCACTATCCAATGGTTTTGCGCCAAATTCTTTAACGGCCACCTCATAGCCCCAATCTTTGAAGGCACCTTCCGTAAATTTCATAATATTGCCTTTGTGAACAAAGGTTACGGAATCGCTATTATTATCGATGGCATATTGAATCGCTCGACGTATGAGCCGAGTGCTTCCTTCTTGAGAAACGGGCTTAATCCCAATACCTGCCATTTTCGGAAAACGGATTTTCTTTACCCCCATTTCTTTTTGTAAAAAAATTGATAAGTTTAATGGCTTCTGGGCTTCCTGCCTTCCATTCGATGCCCGCATAAATATCTTCTGAATTTTCTCTAAAAATAACCATATCCACTTTTTCAGGCGCCTTCATCGGGCTTGGCACACCTTTGAAATAACGTACAGGACGAAGACAGACATAGAGATCTAAATTTTGACGAAGCGCTACATTTAACGAACGAATCCCTCCGCCGACAAGCGTGGTAAGAGGACCTTTAATAGCTATCTGATACGTTTTAATCGCTTCCAAAGTTTCATCGGGCAGCCAAATGTCTTTTCCATACACTTTAGTGGCTTTTTCACCTGCGTAAACTTCCATCCACGCCAACTTTTGCTTTCCCTTATAGGCCTTCTCTACCGCTACATCGATAACATTTTTCATCACTGGCGTAATATCCACCCCGATGCCATCTCCTTCTATATAGGGAATAATCGGTTGGTTCGGTATATTTAAACTGCCTTCATTGTTAACCGTAATCTTTTCACCTTGGGCGGGAATAGAAATATGTTGATACGTCACGAATATCTCCTAACTTTATTAGGGCATGTAGCTTAGCTAAGGGCTTCTATGAAATCAACATTGGATCACACCATAACTAAAAAATTGATATTCTTTCTTAACTGCCTCTTGGTAAGCTTTCATTATTAATTCATAACTACCAAAAGCACAGACCAGCATCAACAAAGTAGATTTTGAGAAGTGAAAATTAGTTAACAACATATCCACGCAATTAAATTTAAATCCAGGGTAAAAATAAATAAATCAGTCTACCCTATATATAAAGTTGGCATTCTCCACTTCTGGCAGCTGTCTCTAAAGAGCGCATAACTGTCGTCCCGATGGCAATTACCCGACGTTGTTTCATGACACAACTTGATAGCCTTACACACGGAGGGAGGAACTTCCATCCATTCGCTATGCATCCGATGCTCACACAAAGATTCCACACGTTAACGAGTTGAAAAGTTTCGGCTCCCACATGTAACGTAACACGTGCGAAAGCAATGTTTTTTTACGCAGAAGCTTAAATGTGTCATTGTCAAAATGTAACTCTGTCATGGGTGTTGCGATAGCTCCTTCTTTTTCAGCAAAAATTGTTTGATAGTGACATAGGTCCTCTTTATTAAGATTCCGCTGAATATAAGGGACAAAGGTATTTGTCCATATTTATGTAACAAATCTAAGAGCGATAGTGAGGGATCCACAGCGCATTCAAATAAATCCTCATGCCGATCCGTGACTAGAATTTCAAAATTATCTCTAATAATAATTCAACTTCCCGCTCCGGGTGCTTTTCTCACTGGTATATGAGCCGAAAATCGATTGGACGATAAAATACGTTCAATGAGACATTCTAATTTTTCTCCTGTTTCTTTATAACCTAACAAGCGAGCAGAAATGACTTTGGTATCGTTCAAAACAATTAAATCGTTAGGTTCCACAAAGTTAAAAAATGAATAAGTTGTTGATAAGAGATCGTTTGTTGACTGCAATCAATGCATAACAATCGGCTAGCGGATCATTTTGGCAAAGGCTGTTGCGCAATTAATTGCGGAGGCAAATAATAATCAAAATTACTGGCTTTCCAAAATTTTTCATAGTTAGTTATTGTGCAAAATTTAGAAGCGCATTTCAATTCAATTATTAACTAGTTAAAAATAGCGTATATTAAAAATTATTTTTATTTAATATCAGCAATTGTCTTTATACCAATTTTTATTGTAGCTTTTTTTTGGCCTCCTATTTTGTGGGGTCTTATTGTGGCTGATCCTCTTTTTTGGTTGGGCTCTATGATATCTTTCAAAAAAAAGAAAGCAATATTTTAGCAATATTTTAAGGAATTATCCCGTTTGGGGGCACTGACGCCATATCCTCCTCG
Source organism: Coxiella-like endosymbiont of Rhipicephalus sanguineus (assembly GCF_018687865.1). Taxonomy (NCBI): domain Bacteria; kingdom Pseudomonadati; phylum Pseudomonadota; class Gammaproteobacteria; order Legionellales; family Coxiellaceae; species Coxiella-like endosymbiont of Rhipicephalus sanguineus. The sequence continues at coordinate 68,070 of NZ_NIQB01000094.1, forward strand.
GCATTCGTCCAGAAATCCACGCTTATTTTATCGAAGACGAGGAAGAAGGTGCTCCGTTTACCCACGTTCAGCAATTTCTCGTTTACAAGCGCGTAATATTTACAAGCGCGTAATAGTAATAGTAGTAAGCCCTATTCCACCTCTCGCTTTAATATCTCTGCTATGAATTTTGGAGCCATCAACCCCGAAGCAATTCGGGATTTAAACGTGGTGCAAAGATGGGCAATTTCCATCAAGATACGGGCAAAGGGGATTAAGTAAATACTATTTAATGGAAGGCGGCAATCTCCTGTGGAAAATTGGCACCGCTTATTTTGGTTGCCGCACCAAAGAGGAAAAATTTGACCCAGAACAATTTAAAGCAAGGTCTCGAATTCCTAACGTTAGAATGGTGGAAATAAAAATATCTCAAGGTGCTAAACCGTCACATGATGCTATTCTCTCCGGGGCAAAAGTTAATAAAGAATTGTCAGAAGCACACGGAGTAGAAACTGGTGTGGATTGTATATCGCCCCCTATGCACTCTACTTTTCAACTCCCATTGGTTTACTGGAGTTTGTACAAGAGCTTCGGGAACTTAGTGGCGGAAAGCGACTGCGTTCAAGCTTTGTATTGGCATCCTTGAGGAATTTATGGTTATTTGCAAAGCCATATTAGAAATGGGGATTTATCCGAATTTTATCGTCATATATGGTTCGGAAGGAGGTACAGGTGCAGCGCCCTTAGAATTTTTCGACCGCGTAGGCATGCCACTTAATGAAGGCTTAATATTTGCGTACTTGATATTTGCGTATAATAATTGCTTAGTAGGTATTGGTGCCCCGTCCACATATCCGATTAATTGGCAGTAACAAGGTCATTACTGGCTTCGATATACTAACAAAAATTGCTCTTGGAGCAGATATTTTAAACAGCGCAAGGGGAATGATTTTTGCTCTAGATTGTGTGCAGTCACACTGCTCCCACCTCAACATCTGTCCCACAGGCGTTACTACCCAAGATCCGAAACGCCGCTATGCCCTTCACATTGATGAAAAATCTGTTTTTGTATTTTTGTATAAAAAATTTCCATGAAAGCAGCCTAAAAAGTTTCTTTGAAAGTTTCCTTGAAGTATTAGGCATTGCCGGACTTACCCCCCACCCAGAAGATTTATAACCCTTTCATATATCGCGGCGTGAGCTGAGATGCGGCTCTATCTTAGAATGAAATTTTTCTTTACCTTAAAAACCTAAAGATATTTTGAAGGGGCGAATTCCAAAAAAATCTAAAAGATATCAAAAACTCTGGCAAGAAACGAATCCGCATCATTTTGTTACGGTGTTTAAAGATAACCTATCGCGTCAGTAGTCATTCTAATAACGAGAGGAAATAAGGATCTCAATACAAACCGTTAATCCGAGTACTGGGAAAGTACTCAAAGAATATAAAGAAATGTCCGATCAAGAAATTGAAGAAGTTATTGATAAAGTACACGAGACTTACGAAAATCAGCATACGGTCAGTTTTACAGAACGTAGAGAAAAATTACACCAGGTGGCTGAATTATTACTTGCAGATAAAAGAGATTACGCAAAATTAATGGCGAAAGAAATGGGTAAGCCAATTACCGCCGGCGAATATGCTGAACAGGCCGAAGAATTTCTAAAACTTCGAATTGTAAAAACCAAATTAGAAACAGGAGGAGAAATTCTCAAAAGTAAAGGCTTCTATTATCCTCCTACACTGTTATCAGGAATAAATCCAAGCCAATGAGTGTTTAATGAAGAAATTTTTGGGCCCGTAATTGCCCTTATTCGCGCTAAAGATAAAGAAGAAGGAATTGAATTAGCTAACAATTCAAAATTTGGTCTCGGCGTTGCCGTTTTTACAAAAAATACCACACGAGGCGAGAATATCGCTGCTCGAAGATTTCAGGCTGTAGTTACCGTGTGCCATCAACACTTTTGTCAAATCTGATCCACGCCTGCTTTTTGGGGGCGTCAAAAATTCTGAGGGGTACGAGCGAGAGTTAGGAAAAGAAGTCATTCGAGAATTTATGAATAAAAAAAACTGTGATTATGGGTTAATATTCCCTTTTTAATTAGAAAATTATTTTTTATCGTAATTATTTCTCAAGTAATCAGCATCTCTGCTCTTAAAGCTTCTGAGGATTTTGCTAAATTCGGACCGTCCATTATTGTAATCATTGGTTACGAAATAGCATGTTATTTAGTGCTTATTTCACTTATTAGCTAGGTTGTTTCCCAACAGCATTTGGATGCCTTCGCAATAATAGGGTTATTTTTAATTGTGGCTGGAGTCGTAATTATTAATCTCTTTTCAAAATCAGTAAATTAACTCTTGAAATAAAGTTTAATTTATTTCCCCATGCTTTCCTTCACCTTGAGCCGTTTCTCATGATTTTGAATTTTCATTTACCATTTTTTTATAGGCCTCTTCAAGTTTTTTTTAA
>NZ_NIQB01000095.1:0-1706 GCF_018687865.1 Coxiella-like endosymbiont of Rhipicephalus sanguineus
AAAAGTGTTCGCAAATCCCCGCAATGCTGCTTCAGGGAGTTTACGGCAATTGGATCCACGAATTACAGCGAAACGCCCTTTAATTTTTTATGGTTATCTTCTAGGACTAGTTAGAGGTAGTGATTTACCCCAAAAACATAGCGACGTTCTGGTGCGATTTAAAAAATGGGGGATCCCAGTTATTTCTGAAACGATGGTAGTGGAAGATATCAAAGCTTGTTTGGGTTATTATGAGCATTTACGAAAAATTCGGGATATGATTCCTTTCGATATCGATGGTGTGGTTGTGAAAGTTAATTCTCTTTCTTTGCAAGAAAAATTAGGTTTTGTATCACACGCACCAAGGTGGGCAATCGCTTATAAATTTCCAGCTCAAGAAAAAATGACTGTGGTAAACGACATTGAATTTTATGTAGGACGAACGGGTGCAGTAACGCCAGTAGCGCGATTGGAACCCGTTTCTGTTGGAAGGGTAACGGTCAGCAATGCTACTTTGCATAATTTCAATGAACTTCGTCGAAAAGATATTCGTGTGGGTGATACGGTTATTGTACGCCGGGCTGGCGACGTGATTCCCGAAATCGTTGCGCCTTTATTAGCAAAACGGCCCAAGAATGCCAAAGTAATAAAAATTCCCACTCGTTGTCCTGTATGTCAGGCGGAAGTTATAAAACCCGAAGGTGAAGCCGTAGCTCGGTGTATGGGCGGTTTATATTGTCACGCTCAATTACGAGAAACCATTAAACATTTTGTTTCGCGCCGAGCAATGGATATTGAGGGGTTAGGTGACAAATTAGTCACTTTGTTTACTAATAAAAAATTAATTAGAGATATAATGGGCATTTATGAACTGGATAAATCTGCTCTTTTGGCTTTGCCTAGAATGGGTAAAAAATCTGCCGAAAATTTATTAACTGCCATTGAAAAAAGTAAAAAAACTACTTTACCACGATTTTTATATGCGTTAGGAATCCGCGGAGTTGGTGAAACAACAGCGCGAACTTTGGCTCAGAATTTTCAGGAACTTGAACCACTAATGAAAGCTTCTAGTGAGGAGCTGTTAGCTATTAAAGATATTGGCCCAGTCGCCGTTGAGAATATTAGAGGTTTTTTCCAACAAAAATATAATGTCAAATTAATCAATAAATTAATCCGACTCGGCATTCAATGGTCAAAAGAAAAAGTGACCTTGGAATCACGAATTGCTGGAAAAATTTTTGTGTTATCTGGTAGTTTAAAAACCTTAACACGGGACGAAGCAAAACAAAAAATTGAACGTCTCGGTGGTAAAGCTAGTAGCAGTGTCTCTAAAAATACCGATTATTTAGTGTCTGGGAAAAATCCTGGTAGCAAATACGGAAAAGCAAAGGAATTAAAAATACCTATCATTGATGAAAAATCTTTTTTAGAATTGCTAAAAAAATAATCAAAAAATATGCTCTCCGATCGATTTTCGGAAATTATTAACAAAAAAATTATTTTTGATATTTTTATAGTACAAAATAATTTTTATATAAAATATTGACTTATTAAATTTTTAATTATCAATTCTATCAAAAAAATAAATTTCTATATCCGATAAGAATAGAAAAGTAGAGATATCGTCATCCCTCAACTAGTTTAATTAATCCCTTTCATCTAGTTAAATGATTGTATCCTACTCAGTATCTTTAAAAAATAAATAATTTAATTTAAAATCAATTAAA
>NZ_NIQB01000096.1:0-11915 GCF_018687865.1 Coxiella-like endosymbiont of Rhipicephalus sanguineus
TGTAAGGTGTTAGTTATGTCTTATATTTGTGGCACGGCTTTATACTTAAATCAAACGAATTTTCCCATTCTATCGAGTTCTATTACTTATTGGTGAACTTTATTTTTTAGTGCAGTTGCTAATCTTTCTCGGTTGGTTCTGTTACCAATCGTTTTTGGAAATTATTTTTGCGAATGCTGACGAGAGATAAAAATAAAGTTGAGTTTATTTTTCTCGATATTGAAGCCAGTGTGTTAAAAATGTTGGATCTTATTTATCTAGCCATTTTTATCCAAATTTTGTAGGCAATAATTCAACAGCTATTCGGCTTAGACGTTGAAGTTACAGCCAACGGTGAAGAACTTATTAAAGCACTTTTTTGGAACAGTCGGCAGAAAGAAGTATTTGATCAGAATGAAAATAAAACTTCAACTCGCAAAGAAGAACTAGAAGAAATTTTAGTAGCGGGAGAAACTTCTAATTCTACCTTTACGGGGCATCTTCAAAACCTTTATTCGAGTTTATTAAATGCAGGCCTTTTTTTTAAAAGGCCATCTACTTCTTTGATGAAGCTACTAAAACTATCTGCCAGAACCTACATTGGGTGAAGACTTTATAGCTGCATGTAGAAGAAACCTTTCTATGTTAAAATGAACTCATGTGTATTCAGATAATTTCACATGCCCCTTATGAAGGTTTCGGGGATGACTGACAATTAGGTTGCAGCGAAAAACTATCTGCTTTCACGTACTCAAAGTTACGCGGGTGAATATTTGCCTACTCGAGAAACTTTTGACTTTCTTATTCTCATGGGCGGGCTGCAGTGCCTGCGTATATCATCTCTATGATTACCTAAAAAGAGATGAGCTGGTCCAAGCAGCAAACTAAGTAGGGGAAGGGGTCTAATTTAGGAATTTGTTTAGGGTAGCCAGTTAATTCAGCGTAGCTTTGGGATCTATGCATTTGCGTAGTCCAGAAAAAGAAATAGACTGTTTCACAGTAGAAATTACGCCGGAAGAGAAAAAGATCATATTTCCTCATTTTCTGCAGTCATTTTTAAGTATGCATTGACATAAAGACATGATGAGATTACCAGAAGGAGCTGTAATTTTAGCAAAAAGCAGAGGATATCCGAGATAAATCGTCCGATTCAACGAGCAAGTGTATGGTTTGCAATGTCACCTTGAATTCACAGAAGAACGCACTCGATTTTTAATTGAAAAATATCGGGAAGATTTACAGGAAAGTATTTATGCACAAGCACCAGAAACTATTTTAACTAGTAACTTTTATAGTATTAATAACTTGCTGTTGAAGTTTTTGGAAATCTTTGTGGCTTTTGAGCGAAGCGAAGTAGTTCCTCGCTTCGCTCGCAGTGATATTTAGAATCGACCTCGTCGACCTCCACCATCACGTCCGCTACTTTCACGTCGGCGACCGCTACCATTACTGTTATTATCTCGTGCAATGTTGACTCGGATTTTACGGCCTTGTAGCTCAACGCCGTTGGCAACCAAGGCAGCTTGCGCTCCATTTTGGTTCGCATAGGTGATAAAAGCAAAGCCCTTAGATTGGCCCGTTTCGCGGTCCGTAATTAATCTGGTTTCTTCGATATCGCCATATTGCCCGAAAAAAGATTGAAGATCATCAGCTGTCACATTATATGACAAGCTCCCCACATAGACTTTATTTTGACTCATCGTCATTTTCCTTCGGTTATAGAAATAGAAATGCTTTTGCAAGAATGTCAGGAACTGTCACAGAAAAAACCCAAACCAATCTATGCTCGGCTTAGTATTGTACGACATAATCCTAAAAAAGGATATAAATATCGCGTGCTTGTAACGTTCTTCCGTAGAGACCATCCTAAATTTTTAATTAAAATTATGGGGGGGGGGGGGGACAAGGCTTTCTAGTATAATCCCCTTATATTTGAAGTGTATCTGGATAATAACGTAACAACACCAGTGGCCCCGGAAGTTTCTGAAAAATTTTATTTTTTTAAAGAGTTACGGAAATTCCTCTAGTCTTCATTGCAGAGGGATCGACGCAGAGAGGGCTATAAATGAGGAACGCCGCTGTTTCACTGCATTGTTGCGCGCCAAAGAAGAAAAAATTATTTTTACCCTACGGGTGCTTGGCAAGGAAAGTGTCAATTTAGGGGTTAAGGGAGTAATTGAGGCTACGGAGTGACGAGGGACTCACATTGTCACAACACCGATAGAGTATGATTCTGTTTTAACTACTTTGAAACAACTTGAACAAAAGGGGGATGACTGTTGATTTCACACGGATCGACTTTAACGGCAAAGTTTCGCCGGAATCGGTGATCGAAACGATAATGCCGGATACCTTTTTAGTAGCATCATGCATGTTAACAATGAATTAGCAACTATTAATCCGCTGGAGGTAGATCGCTAAAGCAATAAAGGTGATGCGCAAAGACATTCTTTTTTTTGTAGACGGGACTCAAGCATTTAGCAAGAGGGAAGTAGATATCTTGAATATTAATTTGTATTCCTAGTGGCCACAAGTTTCACAGCCTAAAAGGGAGTAGCGCTCTTTATGTGAAAGAAAAAATACCGATTCAACCCTTGATCACCGGAGGGAGAACAAGAGTTTGGTTTACGCTCGGGAACTGAAAATGTTCTCGCTATCGTGGAATTAGCTCTCGCTATCGTGGAATTAGCTGAAGAGGCTAAACTTACTTATCCAAGGTCGAAAACGACTCAAAAACATTTGCAAGATTTAAGAGGCTATTTCCTAGAAGAATTAAAAAAATTTTACAAATAATGATTAATTTTCCTTCGGAGACGCTTGAAAATACTGTGAATGTTTCCTTTGGTTTGATCTCTTCAGAGGTAATAATGCATTCTCTCGAAAAAAAGGAATTTATGTGTCAGCTGGTTCAACATGTAGAGGGATAAAACGTAAGCCGAGTCACATCTTAAAAACAATTGGTTTATCGCCTAGGTGAATACAATCCGCAATTAGATTTAGTTTTTCTCTTTATACTACTTAGGATGAAATTCGCTATACAGTGAAAAGTATTAAATCGATAATTGATAATTTTTGATTGATTTTCGAATAAAAATGAAAAAGGTAATTTAATTAAATACGGTGAAATTGCGCTTAAGGCAAAAAATCGTCATGTTTTCGAATCATCTCTGCTTGAAAATATTCGTTTGGCCATTGGAACCGAGGAAAGAGTTTTGGAAAAAGAACGTGGATGGCTTTATTTGAATTTAGTAGAAGATAAAATGTTCTCACATTATCGAGAAGAATTGAAGCGAATTTTTGGAATAGTAGCGTTTTCTGAATCTTTTCGCCTACCACTTAATAGTAATTTGAATGAAATTGCAGAGGTAATGATTTGGCATGTTGGAAAACTTAATATTCAGACTTTAACTTTTTGCGTTGATGCCTGACGTTCTTTTAAAATCTTTCCTTCAGATTCTATAGAAATTAATAGAGAAATAGGTACAAAGGTTCTGCAACGTTTTCCAATGTTGAAGTTTGATTTTAACTGACCTCAATTAACTATTTTTATTGCAGTACGTAAAGAAGGAGTATTTGGATACACCAATTTTGATTATGTCAGAAGGTCAGGAGGCTTTCTGGTTGGTGTTGCCGGCCGTGGTTTGCTTTTGTTTTATCCAGGGAGGGGGATTGATAGCCCTGTGGCAGGCTAGACTTTATTGAAACGCAGAATGATGATTGACGCTGTCTACTTTCACAGTTTTTCTTACACAGGCGAAAAAGGAAAATAAAAAGTTGTCGATCTTGCTCGTGTACTAACGCAATGAAAATTGAGAGAAATAAATTTATATATTCTTCATTTTACTCAAGTTCAGGAGTCAGTTAACAAAAGCTACCCAGAATCCACATGGACAATTATTTATCGTCGGTTTATGATGCATATCGTGAAAAAACTTTCAACGCCTTCTTATCAAGCGCTTATTACTGGTGAAAATTTAGGACAGGTAGCCAGTCAAACCATTCAAAACATCGCTGTTGTTAATAAAGTGGGCAATTTGCCTATTCTGAGGCCTTTAATTAGTTTTGATAAGCAAGAGATAATTGATCGAACGGAACAAATTGATATTTTTTAAATTTCTAAAAGTCCTTATGAAGATTGTTATAGTTTATTCGCTTCTAAAAATACAGAGACAAAAGCCAAAGAAAAAGAAATTTCAGAAGCAGAAAAATTATTCCTAACAGAAGTACTTATTACTCAAGCGTTAGAGAAAATAGAAATTATTCGAATTCCTTCATTCTAGTTCAAAGAAAAGCAAGCTTTTGGGGGGCTAACAAATTAATTTTAAATTTTATAAGGTTTTTCGATGAATAATAATCAACGATTTTCTTTAATTTAAAAATAAGATTAATCCAACTATACTAAATAAAATAGCAGATAACGCCGAAGGAAAATTGGATGAAATGTTTTTGGTAATAACCACCACCATGCCAACGATAGAGGAAAACAAAAATCGAAAAGAACTACTTAAAGCAACTGCTGTACCAGTGGTATCACTAAAGGCTTTCATCGCATTGCTACTACCAGCCTCAAGGCCAAAGGTTCCGTCGATACCAACTAAAAGCATCGGCCAAATAAAACCATCAATTATCAGGCCGACACTAAAATATCAAACAATCATTACTATTTCACCAAGCAGTTAAATAAAAAATCCTAAAGTAACTGTTTTGTAGATACCAATTTTCCCGACAAAATAGACTGAGAGTAAGCTCCTGATGAAAAAGGATATTCCCATAAAAGCGAAATAATAACCGTAATGTAACTCAAGAATTTCAAGCAGCTGGATGATGATGTATAGTAAAATTGAGCAGAAGATAAAAAGATAGCTGAGGCTTATAGCAGTAGCGAAGGTATAATTAAAAAAAATTTGGTTAATAAATCGGTATTTAGCGGGATCCTTTTGTTTTTGGGTAATGATTCCGGTACAGCCAGTAAGATACTTAAAACGGCTGATAAAGAAATGATTAATAAAAAAGGAAAGTAGCTAGCTAACCAAAATGGACGTCCAAATAACTTCCCAGAAAGGGCGCGAACATGGGAGAGAAAGCAATAATGCTATTTAAATACTTATAGGTCTTACCAATTTTTTTGCCATGATAACGATCCCGAACAATAGTAAAGCCTACAACGAGCATTTCAACGGATTCAATAGCTTGAGTGATACGATAGAGAGTTAGTTGTGGAGTCGCGATGTGGCAGTCGCACAAAGAAGGGATTCTAGCGTAAAAATTGCAATAAAAAGAAAACTAATTGGCCGGCGCCTGTATAATTGATCGGCTAAGGGTCCGATGATGAGTTGAACCAGGTCACCAGTCAGCATAAAAAGGCTTAGGGTAAGTTGCATTTCTCCTGCCGACACGTGGAACAACGTTGACATCCTGGGAACGGTGGGTACATAAACATCCATTGCCAATGCTAGGGCCATTGCCATTGGCGCTAGAATCCAAACAGTTTTGCGAATGGGAAGGGACGTCATGAAAACCTCATAATTAAAAAGCCAATTTTAAATAATTTATATCCTGCAGGATGCTCGATCCATCCTCGCGCTAGGATCTAATTTAGCTTGAGTAGATTTTATTTTGGAAGCTATTTGATGAAAACGTTTTTTGCTTGCTTTGAGAGCAAGCTTTCATTGCAGTCATTTGTCGTTATCGTTCCCACATTTTTTTAAACGATCTCATAGTAAGTTTTTATTTGATCTAAAAGCTTAATTTTGATTTTTGGTTTTTTTACTGTTTTAGCGAAACATTCGAGCATGAATCCACAATTATAAATTGAACGGAAATAGTTTTTAGTCTCAGCTGATTGATAAGTGGTGACTTGGAAATTCCTGCTTTTTTCCAGAGTATCAACCACTAGTCAATAATAAAGATAAGAGAAAGCTATGTTCTTCTCTTTTTCATCCGCTTTATAGAAGGATGCCATGTTTTTTAATTCTTCCTAATCTAGAGGGTGGTATGGTAATGATATGATGGACGTTGAATCCAGAGCATCCGAATTCTGTGAGCAAATCCAATTTTTTATTTCGCATTCTTTAATGTTTTTTTGGCTTTTTTAAAATAATAGAAGGTAGATCAAACACGGCCATAGGTATAAATGGCGTTCTCTAATTCTTCTTGAACTCAATAAAAATATCCTAAATCGATATTTTTTCTGAATTGCAACGAGATACTAATCGAAGATAAGCGATTCGGCTGTAATACTAACCGCGATTGGTTGCCGACAGTAAGTAGGGATAGTCGTAACAGTATTTTCAATTGAATAAACGTAGGTAAACGTTGAGTTAATTCACCGAGCGCTTTAATGCTAATTAAGCTCATTAGACATTGGAGAGTAGGGCACATTCCATAAGTACTGCATTACTATTTTCAGGATTAGGTCATTCTGAAAAAGGAAAAACAGAATGAGAAAAGCGTTATGAAAATGTCGCCAAGTGGGTCCACCATTCCTCAGGAACCTTTTTAACAGCCTTTTCTAATTGATCGGAAAATAGGGATCCATAATGAAGCAGATTTTATAATACTCTGGTTGGCAGAGAATAAAGTAAAGTGTTTGCTCTACTCATTAAAATTAATGTCTTGTAAATAGTTATAAGTTGTTCGATGTGGATTTCGAAAAGCAATTAATAGAGATTGTGTTGCTTGCTCCCAAAGAAATTATCGATAAAATCTTGATACCGTCTCCAGATAACTGAGAAGTTTTTACATCCAAATACGCGGTTGTAAGTATGCACATCATACTTGGAAATGAGTTTAAGAAGGAAAATCATGTCAGGTTAAGTTGAATTATTTTCTGAGTTAAGGACAAAATTATTCCTAGAAATTGAGCAGTCGAATGTATGAAATAAGCAGCAGCAACCGCTTGTCCTGGAACTCTCAAATTTTCATGATAAGAAATCAGTTTTGCCATCGTAGGGGTAGTGATTAAAGAAAAACGCAAACATGAGAGTAAGACAATAGGGATGCTTCTCCCCAAAATGTAGCTGCCTGTTTAAAGCTCACCTCTGCAGTTATGTAAAATATTAGACACACGTAGGCCTAATGATACAAGTTGTTCCTATTAACCCTGACTCTTCTTTAGAGAGAGTGGCGCTGGGGCTGGATTTGATTTTCCCTGCTAGGAGTTTCCCCGCTGGAGACTTCCTCCCTTCATTAAAGCGTTGAATTTTATTTTGAAATCTTTGGACCCATAATTGAAAATATTAGAGGTTTAGCTCTTGAGGCATTAGTAATGCTTCCTTCTCAGATAAAGATACCACCCCCATTCCAGGGAATGGGGGTATTCTATTTCCTTGTGCTTCCGTAGCTCATTGTGGGGAGTTTATCTCCATTCACAGCGATCGCTGTTTGATCCAAAAGCGCTATGTCTTCTCGGGTACCTGAAAGGGATTGAAGTTCTTGCAGAAACTTTTTATTATATACCTCTTTCAGAAAATCAGGATTCCAATCCGATTTAGCTAGCCAGAAGAAAGGTGTATTAGCTTTTTTGAGATCTAATGTGTGTCGTGGTAATTATTCTTCTCCTTTTGCTATTCTACAAATTGTGTGGCGTGTTAAATGTTGACTCCAAGCATCTAGTACCTCTTTACAATAAAATGCAAGGTTGTTGAAATAAAATATCCAAAGCAGGTAAATTTATCATTTCCTTTCCTTAAGCGGTAAGTCTGGTGCTGAAAGAGTGTCCACAAAAATCTGATAAATCCAACTTGGCGTGCCGCTAAAGCCAACACATTAATTACCGTTACGAATTTTTAAACTCTTGGGGACCATCATTACTAGCTAGTTTAGTTATAGCATCGCATCGAATAATTGTTCTGAGGTCATGTTAGATAATTCTTCAGGGTATATACAACAGGCTGTTTTTGCGTATTATTGGATTTTATTTTTTGAGTCTTAGCGTGGTAAAGCATGGCCTAATGTCAAAATCCCGGTAACCGTACTTGCTACAGCTGCTTTTATAGTATGTTGGTCTAAGAGGTATGTTGGTCTAAGAGCACATAGGTTATTAAACCGGAAGCGTAAATAGAGCAATTTAATCTGAATAAAGTTGTTGTCACTGTATGACCAACAACATTGTGGGCAGGAAGATACTTATTGCCCTGGGTATCCACAACAATGTTAGGGAGAGATCGAAATATTATCGTATTGTGCGCTGGGTTCGTGAACTCAACATAGTAATAGCAATTGCTAAGGCAGGTAGCCCGACCACAATACCGATTGAATCGAATGTTGGTTTCCCAGATATTTTTTTCAAGTACATTTGTAGTATGTCGTAGGTAATATAAGCGTCGGCGACAGAACGATTAATTATATTATTAAAGATTTGGAACAGAGCTTCAGATGCCTCGCTGGGAAATTTAAGAATATTATAGATAAATTCTTCCTCCCACGCTTTTTTGTCAGAGAGGTTTTTAAAGACGCGAGTGATAAACTCCACAGCGTGGATTTAAATTTATCGCGGGTAATAAAATCATAATAAATAGTTCCAAGCACTACTGAAACTATAGGGGTGGGAATTAATGTTCTTAAGTTGTTATCGTCTAAAGCAGCGATAGAAATCGTATCGGCGATAGCTAATTCCAGATAATTTCTTAGAAAAGCAACGAAGTTTAATAAGTAAAATAGTGGCTTAGGTAAATTTTGTTGGAACCAATTAAAATTATTCTGAATATATTCTTTTTCGTGTTTTTTAATGGATGGTCCTTCTAGAACTACGATCGCTTTCCCATGTGGAAGTCGTTTTGATAATTTCTATTTTTTTCTGCCATCCAGAAATTGACTAAAACGTTCACCTTCTTTGAGAAAAACTTTGCCACGGTATTGTGCTATTATTTCTTCCAAGATTTATTTGGATGTCAGCAGCAAGAACGTCTTCAGTCGGATCAACAGGCGTAAAATCATAAACGAGATTGGCTGAAACAGCAATACCAAATACGCTAGTCAGGACCTAATTAACAATAGGCATCCAAGAATCTTTTTCCGGGTAAGCCGCCAAATTCTTTAATAAGACCTGTATCCATATCGGTATTGATTTTTGGATAGCCATAAACAAAAAGCCACTATAAGCACGTTCGATAATGACCGCTAAATCAGCGAAAAAGTCGTAGATTCTTCTCATCCAAGGATTGATGTCTTGAGTAGGATCTTCACAGCATTTATCGATAGGGGCTGCATGTTCTGGATCTAAATTAAGGTTGATGGCCTCGGGCTAGTCTTCGATTTTCATCGCTAGGACGTTGGGTACCCTACCCAGAAAAGTGTGCAGAGTTGGGCTTTGAATAGCAAGCACCCACCATTTGAAGGAGTGCTCAACTCCACTTCTGAATTTTGTAAAAAGGCTGTTAAGAATCTTCGTTATGTGAAGAATTTTGAGACTCGTGAGACATGGGACCTCCAATGCTAGAAAAATAATTTACAATATTATCTCGCATAGATTTGTTCAATAAAAATAATTAAAGTTAAATTATTTTTTATTGAGATAAGAAAAATTATTAAGAAAATTTAAGCACGCGCAGGCGATAAGTTTGACTTTCTTGGAGAAGAGTTTCTAGATGTTGACAAATTTCTTTTTTTAAATTCCGGGAATGGGAGCGCTTGCACTTAAAAGCCTTGCGACTAATTATTGGTGTTAGATTTAAATACCCATCGGATGGGGGCAAGAACAATACTTAAGGGACGAGTTAAGATATCGGAAATAAATTTCGAACTAAAAAGTTTATCGTCTAAAATAGAATAATCTTTGGTAGCCCTGGTCAACACTATGATAAATTTTATCGTATTGTTTTTTCTGGCCCTGATATCATTGAGTACGATTGTAATTTCCTCGGCAGAGGGCTCTTCAGGACAATTTTAATAATCTGAATTTTTTCCAGAAGATATGCAATTGCAGGTATTGTTTGATTAATTTATTTAATTTTTCATTGTAAATTTGATGCAAATTTTTGAAGCTACTTTTTTGAGACTATTTTCCTTTTAACGTTTTTTAAGGATTTGAGGGTTTGAATGTCTGCTTGAATTACATCAAACATTTTTATCAGGTCCGTTTTTAATTGTCTTAACAAGTTAGAACAAAAGATAAATTGGACTTATCCAAATTTATTATTTGGTCTTTTTTTCATTAGATGAATAGCGTACTGCACTTGGCCAAAACTGTCTTGGTAAGGATTATTCTCGATAGAAAATTTTGGCTTTTAACAGTTTGATAAGAGCTGATCGAATATTAATTTTAATTTTCAAATATCTAAATCACGATTTAGAACTTCTGTAAATTCGATATCATAGGCCATGTATTTCTTACAAGATTGAAATAAATTTTTATCTTGGTCAAGAGTTTCAGTTTAAAGAGATAGGTTAACTCCTTTTTCTTTCAGTGATTAAATTAATGTTCTTAATTGTTCAAGATGGTTTTTAGCTTTATTGAAGTCGTTGTATTTTGAAATTAAATTAATTAGTTCAAAAAGAGGATTGCATTCTAATTCCTTATTCTTTTAAAGGTGATGGAATAGAAACACGAATCTTTCGAGTTTAAAAATATCTTCTAAAGTGAGATTGTGAAGCTCAATAAATGGATAATATTATGTCAATTGTTGTAATTTTTAGTCTATCAGTGGCTTAATTGTTTCCGCAGCTTCTCCAGTTGCTAATTTTATCTTGAATTTCTAAAAATTCATAAAGAAAAAATCCAAGCTGAATTTTTAAGTTGAGATAGTCTTGCTTCGATGTTCTTATTTTATATTTCTTAACTTCAGAGGAAAAGTGAGAAGAACGTATTTTCAAAAGGCTTTCTTTGCAATCTTATGGTAGCTTGATGAAGCTCCGTAAGGGCCTCTTTCGATGTCACTTTTTCTAAAGCGTTAAAGTCGAATACTCTATATTCGCTTATTAGCCCGGGCGCATTTCGTTCATAAAGAAGGTTACTGTTATGTAAGTCTCCGTGCACTAGAGTAGGTATTACGGTTTTCGTTTTCGAATAGAGCTTCCCTAGGCTGCGATGCTATCTATCATGATGCCTAAAACTTCGCCGTAATTAATTTTTTTAAAACTATAGGTCCCTAAAGCTTGACTTTCTAAATGGGCTTCTACGATTCTAACTT
The DNA here is from genome assembly GCF_018687865.1 of Coxiella-like endosymbiont of Rhipicephalus sanguineus. Taxonomy (NCBI): domain Bacteria; kingdom Pseudomonadati; phylum Pseudomonadota; class Gammaproteobacteria; order Legionellales; family Coxiellaceae; species Coxiella-like endosymbiont of Rhipicephalus sanguineus. The sequence continues at coordinate 11,109 of NZ_NIQB01000096.1, forward strand.
CACTCACCTCATTTTGATGCTAATGACGATGGACTCGTGTGAAATTAATTATGTATTAGCCTCTGTAGAGATATAAAGCAAGTCAGCAATCAGTTGTTCTCTTTTTCTCTCTTTCTATTTTTTGACCCGCTTTTTTATATATAGGACTTTATTATGCTCTTTTTTCTGATACTGAAAAGTATTCTTGTCATCAACGAAACAGCTTGGAGAATAATAAACAGCACGTATAATATTTTCTTCCTTAATTCTTGAATCGTCAAGATTATTTTCATTCAAAGTAAATGAATTATAATCGAAAGAATATCCAGGAAGGGGGTCTTTAACAATAATTCTCAATTTATGAGCGCTTGGCTTAGAGTCGTTCTTTCGTTAAGGGTATGAGTAAATCGCTTTTTCAGCTAGTATGGTATAGTGCCAGAGCAGTTGATTATCCAACTGAAAAAAGGGGTTTTAGCTCGGTCAGGGGGGTGTCAATTTCATGAGAAATGACGACATACGCTTTAGATTGTTAGATTGTCGATGAGTTTATATTGGGTTTATATAATGTATAAGGTAGCAGATGAAATTTATTTATTTATTTTACAACGCATTTCGTCTCTGAGTTTGTTTTATAAGACGATGTAACAGGTCTTTTTGTTCAGGAGTGAGTTTGTCCAGCAATTCTAAATGAAGAAATTGAATAGGATAGCTTAACTGATATTGAAATTTATTAGTGCAGCTGTATTTCAGAAGGCATGTTATTCTCTTTTTTGAATTAATTAATTTATCCCTTCGGCTTTTATAAATATTCCGACTTATTAATGTCTG
>NZ_NIQB01000097.1:0-1229 GCF_018687865.1 Coxiella-like endosymbiont of Rhipicephalus sanguineus
AATTTTTGTCATAAATTCAGCCATGGCTTTATTCTGTGCATTATATAATCCTTGCTGAAATTCGACTTGTGCTTGCTGAAGTTCCTTTTGTTTTTCACCAATTTTATTTTTTAGATCTTGCTTTTCTTTTTCACTCATCACTGCCTCATTGCGTTGAAATTTTTTAGCATCCTCTTGCAAGGATTTACCTAAATTAATAATTTTTTCACGTTGTGGTGAAAATTTTTTTTCAAGCCGGGTATTGATATTCTTAACCTGCTGTGATACTTGAAAAATTTGCCGCATATCCACCCTTCCCACGGTTTGCCCAATAGCAGCCGCTGTCCAATTTATTGCCACTGATAAACAGGTGGCCACAAATAAGCACTTCATCATGACGTTCTCCTTAAAATAAAGTAGCGCCCATTATAGTTCAGGTTCGTATGTAAACCAAGCTCCGGTCAACTCTTCCCTTTACAAGCTCATCCCAAAAGAAAATTGAAATGCTTGAAAATTATCCCCTGCTCGACGATTCAGCGGGAAGGCTAAAGTAAAATCGATTGGCGCAAAAGGCGTGTACCATTCTACAGAAAGACCTAACGAGGGGCGTAAATTTTTAAAAGAAAATTTATCGTCTTGGATGATCTGTGGCCGGATATTCGCCTCAGGATCAGAAACACCGCCCCGTGCTGGAATTGCGATATCTCCTGGAAATCGAGGTACCTGAAAAACATTTCCTGCATCAAACACAATGGCAGTACGAACCTTTTGACTAAATTGCGGCAAAATTAAATGCACTCCAAAAATAGTTTCTAAATTACCACCAATAGCGCCGAAATTACTACCAAGTGGATAACGATTCTTTGGACCTAATGAATTTGGAGCAAAAGCAGGAACAGAGCCAATTCCTCCAGCAAAAAAGTTTTTGAAAAAGGGTAACCGATCATGACCGAATTTGTCTCCATAACCGAGGGTTTCTAATAAATTTAAAATAAACCCATGACCCAATGGTTGATAATATTTTGCTGCGTACGTTGCCAAATAATAATCCAAACTGGATTTTAAAAGAGGAACACCTACTTCCAAGCCTAATCCTGTATAAAGACCTTTAGTTGGGAAAATAGCGCGGTCAAGCTCATTGTAAACCCACTCTGCTGTCAATTTAACTTGCTTATAGTTGGCACTGGTATTTTGCACCCGTTAGTGGTGCCACAAAAAGCCAGCATACTCGGTGCAGCGTTAGCGATATC
>NZ_NIQB01000098.1:0-14039 GCF_018687865.1 Coxiella-like endosymbiont of Rhipicephalus sanguineus
GATCTTTCCAAAAACCTCGATGATAAGCATCGCTTGTTAATAACGGCAATACGGACGTAGCTTCTGCATAAACCATTTGCTCATAGGACGTATCTACTTTGCCCCAGGAACAAGCTTCTTTAAGGGTCGAACTGGAACACGCTCCATCGCGCACATCTGCTACAGTTATTTGAATAACATATTTATGCATATCCACCGACTTTCCAATAACTTCTGCGCAAACTACCGTGTCTTGAACAAAATTTTTTGGAACCCCACCCCCGATCATTAATAATCCAGTTGTCCCTGCTTGAATTTTAATTTCTGTTAACTCACGAAAATCCCGGATGGAATCGATAGTTAAATGCTTAGCAGGATTTTTTACTTGATGGAGTACCAATCCAAAACCTGCTGAAGAGTCAGTAAAAGCAGGACAAAAGATCGGTACATCATTTTCATAGGCCAGCTGGACTAACGAATCTTCTTTTTTGGCCTTTCCTTCCTGCAAAAAAGCACCCACAGCCTGAATAAATTCACGCGAGCTATAAGGACGAGGCTCAAGTCTATTAGCAATTTCAAAAATGGCATGATCACATCGTTGCAAATCTTCTTCATCGATATAGGTATCGTAAATTCGATCAATATATAAATCACGTAATTGTCGATCATCCACTGCCGGCGTACCTTGATAATGGCGAAAACCTAAGGCTTCAAAAAATCCATATCCACGATACTAGCGCCGGTTGCCACAATGGCGTCCACCATATTGTATTTCACTAAATCGGCATATAATTTCATGCAACCGCCAGCCGAAGTTGACCCAGCGATAGTCAAAACAATACTGCATTCCTTGTCTTGAAGCATTCGGTTAAAAATCTGCGTTGCTCTGGCAAGATCTCGAGAGGTAAATGACATTCGATCCATCGCATCAACAATCGGACGGGCGTCAAAACGGGTAATATCAATATGTTCAACTGTTTGTTGCAATAATTCTTTTTTCAAAGAAGAGGTCGGCAAGGTTTGATTTTTCATCAATGATTTCCTCACGGGTTAATAAAAATTAAGCAGCAATGACTTCAAGGGGTTCTTGCGTGATGTAGTCGTCCGAATACATCGTCATGAGAGGATCATCCGAAATCAAAACAACGCCCTCTTTTTGCTTGAATCCGTTGAATTTAGTAGACAAAGTTCGACCATAAGCGCCCATCTGGCCGATTTCGATATAATCACCCTCTTGAATATCGTTAGGAAGATAGAAAGGACCCTTCATGTAATCCAAAGAATCACAAGTTGGACCGTAAAAACTAAAGGGTAAAAGATCTCTGTCCGTAGGACGGTTTGAGCGCAACAAGTGCACTGGAAAAATAAAATGGGGAATACCAGCGTCAAAAAGACTTCCGTAAGTGCCATCATTGATGTAAAGCATATCGTCTTTTCGCAGCTCGACATTCACCACTACAGAGGTGCTTTCTGCTACTATTGAACGACCTGGTTCGCAAAGCAATTCCAAATGAGGTCGGTTGTGGGCTATTTTCGCAAATTCTGTATGAATCGCCTCGAAATAAATATACAACGCTGGCGGAATCATGCCCGGATAAATGGAGGGAACCCCCCCACCTACGTTAAAATATTCAATTTCTACGCCTGCTTCATTAATTACCTTATCAGCATTCGAATGGCGATTCGGTAGGCATCAGGGTGCATACATTGCGAACCCACATGAAACGTGACACCCAGCTTGCAAGCCACTTTCCGTATGGTTTTTAGTAACTCAGGGGCTTCGTGTAGATTAATGCCAAATTTTTCTGCCAAATTGAATTCAGCAAACGCATTTGGAATAGCAAGCCGTAAATGTAAGCAAAGGTCTTTGGCATTTTCAGTACAACGCAAAATTTTATTCAACTCGTCTAAGCAATCAAGAGAAAAATGACGAACACCGTAATTAAAATAAGCTTCTCGAATCGCGTAAGGCGATTTCACTGGATGCATGAAATAAAGTTCAGCCGAGGGAACATATTCTTTGATGGTGCAAATTTCTTCATAGGAAGCCACATCGAACGCAGTTACACCGTGGGAATGTATCAATTGGATAACATGTTTTTCAGGGTTCGTTTTTACCGCGTATAAGATTCGTCCTTTAAATTGGGTGCGAAAGTAATTAACTGCGCGCCCTAGGGCAGCGGGCCTAAAAGCAAAAACAGGCTGTATCGGCCTGCTTTCAGCGATGGAAGCAATGGTCTGAAGTTTCATTTCTGCATATAAAACCTATTCTAACGGTTACCCCAATATTTTCCGCTATCAATATATCAGATTAACCGGAATGTCAAATAAAATATCTCTTTCTCAACAATTCTCGACTAACGTCTCAGTTCTATGATTTACAGCAATAAAAGCGCTAGAGGGCGAGGATGGATCACAGAGAGATCACTTCACAAAAGCCGTGCGAACGGCGTGAAACTTACCACTTGTGTCTTCTAATCCTGATTGGTATGTTTATTCTTTTATTCAGAAAGAAAGCTATGACTTTTAATCTAAGTCCACTCATCGTTTGTGATATTATCGTTCGTGCTCGAGAATTTCATGCTAAAGAGGGGGTCGTGATTCCGGAAAATGTCAACAAGCTGAGTGGAGAAGATTTCATGCAAATCCTTTCTGATCATCAAAACGATCTCACTTAGCTCGAACTCAAAGAGAGTATTAATAATTTAGAGCCCAATCAACAAATGAAATTGGTCGCTTTAATGTATTTAGGGTGCAGTGACTTTAGCGAATGAAAAGAAAGCCGTGCAGAAACTCAAAGTGGTTGGACAACGCATACGGCTAAATATTTGCTCTCTAAACCTCTAGTATTGGATTATCCGGATATGGGACTTGTATATAATGGGCTATTTATTGTTGTAAAGAATGAACTGACAGACCATGACAATGGCAATATTAAAGCACTCCATTGGTGCATTGTCTTTACCACGGGTATTGGTTTTTTTACGGATGCTTACGATCTTTTTATTATTGGTGTCGTTACCACCATTCTAATGCCGTTATGGCATTTGACAATTTCGCAGTTGGCTTTATTAAATCGTTCAGCTTTAGCGGCATGGGGGCAGTAGGGGGCTATTATAAACAATGAAATTTGATATGTTAGCTGGTTTTAAAGGGTATTTTTTATTGACCCATACGCTCCCAGCGATAACTTTAAAAACCGAAATCAAGACCGGGAACACAAGCGGATGTTAAATTTGAATAAAAATCGTTAAGTTAAGTGGAGAAATATCTCCTGAGCTAGCTCTGGAAATAAGAACTGGGCACCCACTAAGCAATAAGGTAATCAGTAAGATTAAGCAGCTATAAAAAGATTGTTAACTATTCCATGCATTATCCGGGAACTAAGCTATGTTTCTCTTCATTCTCAGCTACATATTCTACCGAAGGATCGATTTCATCCGTTATACCTGTAGAGTCTCCCTAACCCATTCGTGATCAAAAATGCTTTTGCACACAATTACATCTATCTGTATTTGATCTCCATCAACAAAAGCGAGGAAAGTTTTCTAAACTAGAGATTTCTACCCTATTATTTTCAATTTACATGAAATTCTTTTTAACACGCTTCATCCTGCCGTCACCTATTTTTAACTTGCCAAAAATAGGTGACGGCAGGATGAAGCGTGTCAGATAAGTAATCAGTTTCAGATTGTTTTTTAATATTTTCCCACCCACTTTTCAATAATAATTCCTCCAATTGCTATTCCACCCGAATACCCGATCATTTAAAATAGCTATTGGAAAGATTAAAATTACAATTCATAATTTTCATTTTACGAAATTGAATTAAATCTTTCATCGCATCAAGATCTCCTTTTCTGGGAGACCATCTTCGCATGACCTGCCTCGAATTTTTAATTCAGTTATGCAGAAGTTCTATATAACCTCGATTTCGTCTGAAAGACGCTTGACGATATTTCAGGATGAATAAAAATCGGTTTAACAAGGAAGTACGACCAACTTTACCAAAATTGCGTATCGGCATTCAAGGTAAGGTATCACCTTTGATTGTCTTAATTTAGATCGATGGGTGGAGCAGTGTAAAGCTCGAAATGTACGTTCCATAACTAGCAGAAGCTAATTTATGGGACGAAAACGAACTTCAGGACTCTTTAAAAAACGTAGTATTCGACAAATAGACAAGTAAATCTTCGAACACCGTATTCGTGAAAGTACGGGAACTTGTGATTTGCTTAAAACAGAATTTATTTTATCTAAACGTATTGATTATCTTCAACAAAGCATCGTATTTGGAACCCGTCGTAATCACACTTTCCGTAAAGCTGCCGAACGTTATTTAAAGAAAAAACAATCCAAAACTTCTCTAAAAAGAAGATAAACGATGGATTAAAGTGTTAGATCCTTACATTGGTGAGCTCACTCTTGAAACAATCCACCATGGATCTTTACAACCTTTTATTGGTGCTCGTCAGCAAGAAGGTGTGAAAAATCATACCATTAATGCCGCGCTTTACAAACTGTCGGACAAATGCTTAATTTGGCGACCAGTGAGTGGATGGATAAAAATGGTTTAACGTGGCTGGCAGCTGCTCCCAAAATTCGATTACTTAAAGAAAACGATAAGCGCGAACCTTACCCATTAAATTTGGTGGAACAAGATCGGCTATTTACCGCATTGCCATTGCATTTACAGGGAATGGCATTGTTTAAAGTAAATACCGGTTGTTGTGAACAGGAAGTATATCGATTACGTTGGGAATGGGATTACCCAACTGCGGTGCATGACCTCAAGCATACATTTGGAAGACGGCTACGTGCAGCCGGAGTTATGTTAGAAGATCGACAAGATCTTTTAGGTCACAAGTCGGATCGAATTACAACGCATTACTCTATCGCTGAAATTAAAAATTTCATTGAAACAGCGAATAAAGCATATCACAATCAAACCAGAACACTGACATTAACCCTGCTACACTATCAACCTAAAATCCGCACCATTTTCCCTCCCGAAATGCTGAAATATTTCAGATAATGAAATAAGCTATTGATTTCAAATGGGCCGTCACGGGTTCGAACCGTGGACCCGCTGATTAAGAGTCAGCTGCTCTACCAACTGAGCTAACGGCCCAAATTTTACTATAAAATCAAAAGGCCAAAAATACCACGTTGCCGTTCTGCGTCCTCGGGCTTTCTGTGCGTAATTTTGGGAACTCAACCATAACACCACCGTTATTAACGTCAAGGTTGACTACTTTAATTTTACTCAACAAATCGACCACATCGATTAATTCTTAATCTACTAAGGAATAAGGGAAGCCTATCCATGATAAAATGATCATGTTTTTTGCTAAAGCGAAAGCCCCTTTTTAAAATTTTAATCATTTACTTACCCTTATGAATTGAGGAAAAATGAAAGAAAACAAACTCAGCAGTAGTTTTCAATACTAATTTAATTATCTAAAGTGAAAACTTCCAATCCAGCTTGCCGTCATCCGCATCATGAGACAACTGCTTCAAACATACCTTAAAAAGAAGTGAATTCGTCAAACGGATATTGCAAAAAAAGATTAAGATCCCATACCTATGTATCCAAATACAAACGCGCTGAAATTCAATAGTCCAAGTATTTAGCTCGATTATCTTATAGCAATTTTGCCCGTTCGAAAACGATTATCTACGCATGAGTCACCTATTCCATAATAAAAGGATCATAATAGAGTATAATCCATCAATGCTTTTTTGTGCTTGTACGTATCCTTGCTCTCCATAAAGATCATGTTTTTCGATTACTGACAAATGCAATGGTAATAAGATATTTAACAATGCTTTTCTCTTTTCAAGTATTGATGCATTTTTACTAATGAGCCCTATCATCCCATCAATACTTCTTAAGAAATCATCGGCAGTCATGGCCACTGCTATATCTGTAATTAAATCTTGAGCTTCCTTCAGCGTGAGTTGTTTAGTCGTATATATGTCAAACGCTTTTTTCAAAAAAAATAATTCCATTTTTCGACACTTCTTTCAATTTAATTGATTTGTAAGCTTTTGTCAGCTTGTCGTTCTATGAGAACTTTATTGAAAGCGGATATGCCCGATTGATCATCACTAAAGCCTAATTTCTTTGCCGCTTTGATTTATGCTGGCAAGATAATAACTAAGAAAATTTGAAATTTGCTAATTAATGAATCATCAGAAGCTTTTATTGCTTCAAGCTTGTTCTCCTGATCCTTAGATCCTTAAGTGCAGAAAAAATCTCTTTTACATCTTGCTTAAGTTACTTTGTTGTTATACTAGTGTTCTCCATCCTACTATCCATGTGTCCATATCCGTGTCTGTATCGTCATATCAGATTTCTTATTCATGAAGTACAACCTTTCATTCTCTTACCGCGGAAAGGTTTGTTTCCATGATCTTTCACTAGGTTGCTGTTCCGCAGCTGATTTGTTATCCTAACAAAGTTTTCATTATTCAAAATATATACTGTGTTGTATCATACAATTCCATAATTATATGGCCTCCTTAGAACGAAACCAGAAACAAAATCTGCCATTCTAAATTATAAGATATCATTGACCCAAAGCCATAAATTCGTGATAAAATACAGTATCATCAATATCAACCAATTAATCTGTTGAAGAAAATAGTAATGATCAAAAAGGTCGCCTTTATAATGTATCGGGCTAAAGACCTGAATCGAGCTCAAAATTTCTATGAGAATAAACTCCACTTAAAACCAACAAAAATATGGCTTGAAGTGCCTGGGTTAGGTTAAATACGATCTTTTCGAAGGAAGTTGTTTTTTATAACCAACTTAGCTCAAGATGTTTCTCCTAATGAGTGGAGAACAGTTTTATTTCAGTAAATAAAAGATTTTTTCAATTGAGCTAACTCTAGAACTGAATTTCTAAATTGAGTTATGCTTATTAAAAAGCCATTCTCAAAATTTCCTCGTTCTTTCTGAAAGAGAATAGCTAATATTTATAAAAAAGTTCTCACCTATAAAAAATAATAAAAAATTTATGAAGCGCGGAGAAAAAACAAAGTACTAATAAAAAAAGAGAAAATTTAAAAAGTTTAGAATTTTGATAATGAGTCGATATTAATAATTAATTAATAGAGATTAAGTATAATAAAGTTAAATTATTTTGATATTTCTACCAAAAATTTCTGGCTTTCAAAGCGAGATTACTAAATTCTAGAAAAATAATTTAGAAATATCCAACAAAAACACAAATCTAAGCCAATTTTATTTCTAAAGAATTTTTTCTGAAAGCTAAATATCAAAACTAAAAAAAGAAATAAAATACTTTGCATGAAAGCATATAAAAGATAATTTGTGTAGAGATCCAATACCTTAAATACTGCGATTGTCACATTCCTCAAATTAGTCCTACTTTCTGATACATCCTTCTAATACAGAATAACTAATAACAAAGGTAAGTAAATTAATAAATGACTTAAGAGATAAAGTTTTATTAAATAACGCCTATAGTTGATTAACCTAAAAATTACGACAACACTGATAGTAATGGTAATTGTGAAGATAGGCTTTATTAACTTGCAAAGAAGTAATAGGAGGCCAAGGACAATACTCTTTTTCTTAGTATAAAAGTTAGATTTAACAATCTGACAATAGAAAATAAAGAATAAAAGCAGAAATAGTGTGAGTAGAATTTTAGTAGAGTCAATTAAGTTGTTAAGGGTTCCTATCCCCACATGTGTTTTAAGGCTTACCATAGGCAAATAAAGGGCGCTGCTGATGCTAATTATTAAATCCATAGCTAATAAGATGATATAAGACAACTGAGGTATATTGTTTTCCTCAAATTTCAATTTGATAAATTTAATAATGATAATTCGGTTTTATCCTGAAGAAAGAATTCAAAAAACTAAGTAAAGAAAGCAGTAAATGAATAGAAAATAGACTGAACGTCATTCCATAGGTATTTTATTTAGTATTTAAAGTAGTATTAAACTTATATGGATATAACTCAAAATTAGATCATTATAACTACTGTAAGAAGATTTTGTCATTAATCCTTAATTTAGGAATATTAGATAATATAGATATAAAAAATTATTAGATAATATACCTTAGAAATTATTGGTATTTATTCTTCGTACTATTCTTTGAAATTTCTTTCCTTAGAAGAAATCGAATTTATTAAGTCAAGAGATAATATCAAGAAATATTCATTCCTTTCAATAATTTTAAGTTACAAGGAATGTTTCTCTAAAGATTAAAAATAATTGGGTCTTCTGTAATTGCAGTGAAAGCTATCGATATACTTAAACTAATTTTTTCTTTTAATACTAACGTAGAAAAAAAATTCGTTGCCGCATAGTTAATTCTAAGAATCAATGAGAAGTATTTTAAACGAAAAAGATGCATTAACAGCGTTGAAGAGATCACCACAAGAATAAAAGCGCTATATCCTAAAAAACTTATAAATTTAAAAGAATATTTTATTCTGATTTTTATCCTTCTTAGTAAGATTTAACAAAACGAAAATTAGTAAAAAAATTCTAATGCTAATTATTATTAGCATTTCATTCAAATAAAATTAGCATTTCATTCAAATAAAAATATTAAGCCTGAAAATGTAATTAAAGTTCTGACTAAATTACTCAACATTATATGTTCTTGAAAAGAATATGACTTGCTACTAATAAAAGTATTGGAATAATAGCGTTAAAAGATAGATTTTTTTGAAAAAGATTCAAGTTTTAATACATATTGTTAGACAAACACTCTTAACGCTAAAATTATAATGGTAAATAGAGTAAAATAATTCAGCAATACAATTATGAAGTTATTAAAATTCAAAGAAGAAAATTTCATCAAGCAAAAGATAGCTACCTGAAAAAATATTTAAAAAAACAATCAAAAAATTTCTTATTTTTTTGTTATAGAGAATATTATTTATTATAAAATTCTTTATATATTCAATTAATAACAGATAGACATCTTTCTAAAAATTAATTATAATAAAAAAATCTCATTTAAAGTTTTTTTACTACGATAATCTGAATTCTTCCTATAGGAAAAGTTAATCCTAAGCTGATTAGTTTCGATTCGATCGTTAAGATCCCTCGAACTAATACATTCATCATAAAGGAGAGCAAAAGTTCTGCATGTTCTTTCTTGGAGTATTTTAAAATAATTCAAAATCCATTATCTTTGAGTTTTTATTGTAACTCTTGTCGCTTGTACTGGCGAACATGACAAGCAGATCCATCAGTGTGACTCCCATAAGCCAGGGTGCTGTGGAACGGTAAGCAATAAACTACGTTTCGATTTTAACACTTTGTACATTTATTTTATGATCTCTCTATAATTTTTAATATTCTCAAGGACATTAAAAACACAAATCACATCGAACTTTTAATGGAAGAAAATTTTAACTACCCATTCATTTTATATAAAGTTACACAATCGTCTAATCGCTTTTGAGCAAAAGATAAAGATTCTAGATAGATATGAGCCCCATTTAAATTATGGACTTAAAAAAGATTGTTCCATCTTTCTTAAGGCAAAACCCATGCCGTAACTCGATTTTAATAATGATTTAGAATTGGAAAATATTTTTTAATAAATTTTATAATTATTTTTTAGCTTGGAACCAAAATTTTTTCTTCAAGCTAAAAAGCCGTTTTAAAGTAGATCGATCGAAGTAATACTTACCTTGTTCCATCAACCTTTTAGAGAAACTAAAAAAAGGATAATTACTTTCATTATCTGAGGGTATATAGCTACATTTTTCACATATCTAACTCAAGGAATCCTAATTATATCCATAATTGATACAAGACTTCATTAATACTCCCATCTTAGGGATCACTCATAGCCGTAGTATCGTAAAATACTAAAAATGAGTTTCTTTACCATTAACAGAGTCAGTTCATTTAACTGATCAATTTTTATTCTTGAAAAACTAGGTCTATTTATATAGAATGTCTTAATAATCTATATTGGAATACTAAGAAAGCAATTTGTCTATTAAGTCTAATGAATCGCTCTCAATAGAACTGTATAAAGAGAGTTCACAATGGTCCTCTATTCCATTATTGTTCCCGTTTTTAATAGCGATGTATTCTTACAAGAGCTAGTCGTTCTTATAGAAACAACATTTTCAAAATTAAAAATTTCTACTTACGAAATTATCATAGTTTACGATTTTTCTCTAAATCCATCCACATCGCAGATACTTTGCGAATTAATCAAAAATCATTCGTAACTTAAAATACTAAAATTAAAACGTAATTTTGATCGAGAAGGTTCCGTGCTCACAGGTATGACTCTGTCGTGGGGTGAGTTCGTATTTATTATGGATGATAACTTATAACATTCTCCTTATGATTTTAATAAACTGTTAGAAAAGAAAGAATACGATGTAGTGATAGCTGCTTTCTCTAAAAAAATCATCAACTTTTCAAGTGCGTTACTACCTGTATGAAAGACTGATTTAATTACAAAGTAGCTTGAAAATCGAAAGTGTTCAGATAGGTCCTTTTCTGATGATGAGGCGAAAAATTGTAGATGTCATTTTAGCTTAAAGAGTAGAAAATCTCTTATTATTATAGTTAATTTTTCCGTTACGAAAGATATAGTTAATATAGATGTAACCAACCACTATCGAAAATATGATTAAATTAATTATTTTATAAAAAAATTGTTCTCTATTTTCTTTAACTTAATTTTGAATAACTGTTCATTTATAATGTGTCAATTGACTAGACTCAGCTTTATTTTTTTATGGCAAGTTTTCTTTTTGCTCTATATATTTATATCTAAAAATTATTTTCTCACTCATCAGTTCCTGGCTGAGTATTGTTAATGACAGTCTTATCATTACAAGATAGAATTTTTATTTTAGCACTTAGCGTTATTGACGAATACTTAATTTAATTAATCAATGTAACAGAAAGGAAAAAACTATTTTCAATAAAAACATTAATGCAATTTTTATAAGAAACCACAATAAAAAATTTTAATTCCGAGAAAGAAAAAATATTAAACTATATTATTTAAATTTAAAACCATTTTTTGAAATAATTTCTTTTTAACTTAACCCTGTCTTTATCAACATTACGAGTAGCTACTCTTCTAGCAGCATATTTAATCCAACCATATTTAATTAAATTTTTATCTTGAACAACCTTAATATCGTAAATAGGGAATTCTCTTTCATCATAATATCCAGAATTTGCTATATAAGCTATATTTCTTAATGGCTTACTCAACGGCTGTTTTATTATATTTATCTTTTGAGAATATACCTTTCATGAGAAGACTTTTTAGGGGCTTATTCTTTTTCATTAGATATCCAATATACAAATCAATAATTGGAATAATCTTATCAGGAAGTTTGAGCTTTTCTATAAGAATATCCATATGATTTCTCACAGTTCCTATCATACAAATTTCATAGTCCAAAGATTCTGTTGTTGTCGCTGCAGCTTGTAAAGCTAAGGCAGCATCAATAACATCCATCAAATTTGATTAAAGAAATTGAGATTGATAATAAAAATAACTAGCCTCTTTCGTAACATAATCCATTTTATATAAGTGAACACAAAATATTTTAAAAAGACTTGAATCCTTAATAAATTTTTTCTTGCCATAGTCTTGAATAATTTATCCCAAAGCTTTTCATCTTCAACTAAAATTATTGAACAGGTTTGTAAGTTAAAACTTGAAGAGCTCATCTGTGTATCCTCAATTATTGACGCTTGATTCTTAAAAGAGATACCTTCATTAGGAAAGAAACTTCTTATAGAAGATCGCTCTTTCATCTATTTATAAAATTTATCTATTTCCATAATTTAAATTTCTCTCTATTCATAAATATTAAGATATAACAAATCGTTTTTATGAGAATCATAAATATGAAAATGGCTATCAAAATATTTCAAATAATTCAAATACGTCCATTTAGAGTTTTCGCAAACAAGAAAATAACCAATTCTCGAAGTTGATGATCGTGCTTCATTGATTTCATCCTCTACTTTTATTCAAATTCTCCCTATCCCTTATTAAGGAGAATCAATTTTTATAATTACACTAAAACTGGCTAGTAGAAAATTTATACTACCATAATTAAAACTCTTTTAATCTTATTTTCTTAAAAATTGTTCTTCTTAGAAATAACTAAAGAAAAAATAGAATCAGTGACCTGTTGGGATATCACCCTAATACTATTTTTTAATTTTCGCTTTTATAGTAATAATAGAGGGGTATTTTTGTTTCTTACACAACCTAAAAAATAATATCGTCATTAAAGTAAGTGGTCATTAAGTATAATGTCATATACCACACCCTCTTTCACCCAACAATTTTCTGTAATCTCCTATCCTGGATAATATTTCTTAATAATTATTTTTTTGAGATCGACTATAGGAAATAGGAAATAGGAAATAGGAAATAGGATCTTCAATACATCTTTTTTTATATCTTCAACGTCAGTTTCTTTAGAAAATACATGAATACCTTTTTATCCCTGACTATTTACAGGTTTAATAACTAAAGAAAACTTCAATGAACTGAAATTTAAAAAGTCTGTTTTATCCAGAATAAAATAACGAGGCGTTGCACATCATTCTGTAATAATTTTTTTATCTATCGTGTGTTCGTGCAAATCAGTTCTTTTTTAGAACTAATAGGATATAATAGGATAAAATAGTTTTAGTTTTTCAGAAATTTTAGCACAGGTATATACGGTATATACTAGTTGATCAGTACCATTGCTTAAAACATGACTAGTCTAGATTTCTCTTTCATAATTATAACAGTCGTCTAAAAAAATGTACTTATATTTTTATTTCTATTAACAAGACGATATCCACGACAATTTTCATTGTAATCAGCTAAAAATATCTTATAACCTATTGTCTTTGGCCAATTCAATCAAAGGGACTTTCTGCTCACTGCTATCTAAAATAAGGATATTTTGAGATTAAACATTCATACTATGAAACTCTATTTGCGAAAGCTTATTTAAAAAAAATCTTCTCAATCTACAAGCTGAGGATTTCTTTTTTTAGATCATACTTTCATCTATGTTCATCAATTTTGTTATGCAATAGTTATGCTTATTCGTTTTTTCAAATAGCTACTTTTTAAAGTGTTGCGTTTTAGTTTAAAAACCATCAATCATTCTAGCTACACTTTCTATTGTTGCATTTCTTTCTCCTTGTCTCAAAGCAACAATTTGATAAGGATCTGTCACTAGCTTGAATTTTTTGGCGTGATCACGCAAGTAACTCAAATTGGCTGCTGCCTCATTCAAAATCTCCAAAGTTATGTAATCCGAGCCATTATTTATCAACTGTCTGATAGCTTTACCTACTATGCGATGTGCCATTACATAATTTAGATGATCTCGATGTATCAACATTTCTACTAAATCAGCGCTATTAGAAAATCCATTTAGTGCTTTTTAACATCAAGCTGTGAGATTATTTCTGAAACCAAGTCAATTCCCTCAATAATCAAATCAATTGAGCGAGGCAATTCTCCGTAAGCAAATATACGATTATCGGGCTGCCCAGAACAGTCCTTCCCTAATTGAAGCTAAGCCTGATGAACGTCCAATGATAAGGCCTTTTAAACCTTTAAAATAAGATAATCTATACGAATTCTTTTTCTCCAGCATAATGATCCTAGTTCTACAATGTGCATCATCTAATTCGATAAAGCCGATATCAACTATTGACCAAATTTGGATCTCTTCTATAAGCCTATTAATATTAATAGAAATTGCTACGAGATTAGAATAATTCTCTAATGGAATGTCGACATACCACATGGCATCCCTGGCGTGCTGTATTAAGCCATCAAATTCTAGTAAATCTGCTAAACTTTTCTAATTAATTTTAAGATGAGAACCATTAACACAACTACAACCAGTAAAGCTATGATTTAAGCAGTTAAAGTATTTTTTTCAAATGTTCAAAGTCTCTCAATAGAGAAGATTTAAATGTCAAAAGATAATGTACGAAGGTAGTAGGTTGAGCATATTGTAAGTAAGTAAGTAAGTAAGTAAGTAAGTAAG
>NZ_NIQB01000099.1:0-1894 GCF_018687865.1 Coxiella-like endosymbiont of Rhipicephalus sanguineus
ATCATAAAAAAATTTCATATTGTTTGTTACAATGATTTTAATTTTCCCTTATCAAGAAAAATACTTGATGTTTATGAAATTCTTTGTCAAAGTTATGATCGCTTTACCTTATTATGATAAAGTTTTAATGAAAGATAGTCTTAAGTCTGCTAATATTACTGTTTCTAAATATGAAACCATTAATTTTTTGATTTTTTTCTTATATTAAAGCCTACTATTAGAACTTTATTAAAAAAGTATTGAAGGAACGCTTCATCATGTCGATTAATTTTATCAGAATAGAAAAAATATATTACATTTTTTCAATGGGTTTATTCCTGCCGTTAGTTACCCTGAGTGGAAAAATTAATGCTTCCATATTATTATTAGATGCTAATCCATTAAAGGAAAAAAATTAGAATTTTCAGAAAATTATTTGTACTATTTAGGTTTGATCGACTGTGCTTCCGATATTAAATTGTTTATTACTCCTGAAGAAAAAATTATCTTTTTTAGAAGTATTGTCGCACTTCCTCGTGAGAAGTATAAATAGGATGTATTCTTAAATGAAATGAAATATCTCCTCATTCCAATCAATATTATTAGAGCTAATGTGTTATAATGCAATAGGATATTATTAAAAAATTATACGAGCCTAATTTAAAAAGCCACTATGAGATGCAATGATTTTTAAAAGAGAATGAAATCATCCACGTTCTCTAAACTCTAGTCGAAATATTGACTATTTTTACTTTTGTCAATGATGACTATTCTATTTTATATAAAGACTTTGAAACATTGAAATAATATAAGTCTTTCTATTTAATTTCTTTTGAGAAGTTTCAAAGATCCTTCTGACTTTAATAATCGATTGATAAAGAATTATAGTATTCTAAAATAGAATAACTTTATTGACTTCTTGCTCGACTATAGAAAATAAATAATGCAAGCAACAAACTTGGCAGTGATTTAAAATGATATCCACTACGTAGTTTTAAGGATTAGAGAAAATTTCTCATCGCACGCCAATATTCATATCTCATTTAAATAAATGAGAAAATAAATTTTAAATTATTTTTTAAATGTAAAAATTTTCAAAGAAGAGTCGCGTTTAAGTTTGGTGGCGCATATAATGCAATTGCTCAATTAAAAAGTGAAAAAAAGAAAAGGGTATTTTTACATTTTTATTAGGTAATCATTCAGAATTGTAGCATTATCTGAAAATCTTTTAAAAGTTTTGGTGACGATTGTAAGTTAAAATGAGATACCATCTGTAAAATTATATAAAACTCTTCATTATGAGGTTGAGATTGTTCTTTATGACAAAACTAATTTCAGCTAATAAAAAATTGCAGAAGATTTAATGAAATAACACATCTTAGTATCGATTCCATCCTATAATCATAAAGATATTGTTGCTTATCAAGGTTCTGTAGAAAAAGAATTCTTTGAGGAAATAGGAGAATTGGATTATTTGTTTGTACCTTTAGGTGAGGATGGGCTTATTTCAGTATCTGCTATTACTGAAGCTTATTTATCACCTAATTGTATTATAATTGATGTAGAATCTGAGGCAGGTAATGATGTACAATATTTTTTTTCAAACGAGAATTTTTTTAGTATAGCAACGTCTAAAACTATTTCAGATGGCGTACAAATTCAATTTATTGTCCAATTAATTTTACCTATTTTAATTAAATCCTAACAGATATCGTAAAGGTAAGTGATGATCAATTATGTAAACAAATTCACTTTTTTTAAAAGGATAAAAATTATTTTAGAACTAGCAGGTTGTTTTGGTGTTCCACTATTTTAAATAAAAATTGTTTAAATTTTATTTTAAAATTAAAGTATTTTTTCTGATAAGGGAAAATTAAAATCAATTGTAACAAACAATATGAAATTTTTTTATGAT
>NZ_NIQB01000100.1:0-13988 GCF_018687865.1 Coxiella-like endosymbiont of Rhipicephalus sanguineus
AAAAAACGGATATCTTTATGGCCGAGGAGCTGCTGACATGAAAAGCGGGTTAGCCGCTATGGTCGTTGCCGCCCAAAAATTTGTTAAGCAATACCCCAATCATAACGGTACAATCGGATTCATCATTACCAGTGATGAAGAAGGCCCAGCAAAAAATGGAACGCGCAAAATAGTGGAACATTTACAAAAAAAGAATATAAAAATGGATTATTGTATCGTGGGTGAAGCCAGCAGCAATAAAGCCTTGGGCGATGCCATTAAAATCGGCCGGCGGGGATCACTTCACGGTTACCTCACTATTTTCGGCAAGCAAGGCCATATCGCCTACCCAAATTTAGCTGATAATCCCATTCATCGCTGTTTCCAAGCATTTGATGTTTTAGCAAAAACGATTTGGGATCAAGGAAATGATTATTTTACCCCTACTTCGTTGCAGTTTTATCATATTGAAGCAGATGGGGGGGGCGCTAATATCATTCCAGCAAAATTAAAAGCCAAATTTAATTTTCGTTTCTCCCCTATCCATTCTTCAGAAATACTTCAAAAAAAATTCGAAACGATTCTCGACCAACAACAGCTCAAATATGAGATCCAGTGGAACCTCTCCAGCCAACCTTTTTTTAGCGGGAATGGCAAATTAGCAGACATCACCCGTGAGACCATTAAAGAAATTTGCCAGCGTGAGACTGAACCCAATACATATGGTGGAACTTCCGATGGCCAATTTCTGGCTGCTGCTGGTTGTGAAGTCGTTGAACTAGGGGCCTGTCAATAAAACCGCTCATCACGTTAATGAGAATACTGCCATTGCAGGTCTTGATAATCTTTCTGAGATATATTTCCAGATCCTTCGGCAAGCCCTTTGTTAATACTATTTTAAGATCAAAGAGTTATACTACCTTTTTGGCAAATTGTGCGGAATTTCCGGAAGTAGGCTTTCTCAGCTCAGCCCACTTCGCAAAAAGGGGCCCCTGGAATGTACCACACTACCGCAAACTAGGATGAGTCCACCCGGGGCTAACTTATTGCACTTATCGGCATTCTAGTTTAATCTGGATCATTTTCGCGTTATTGTGGGGATAACTGAGAATAAGATGTCTAGAACGTGACAGGAGAGGTGCTCGAGTGGTTGAAGAGGCACGACTGGAAATCGTGTGTGCGCTAAACCCGTACCCGAGGGTTCGAATCCCTCCCTCTCCGACATCTGACTAGTCCCGTATATTAAGGATGGAGAACCCATCTACAGCCAATCTTGCCGCACAGATGGACATTTGGAATATGATACGATACGTATTCTAAGTTCGGTGGCCACCGGAGGTCCCCCTCGCGACAAATTGCCGTAAACCCCGCCAGGCCCGGAAGGGAGCAACGGTAAACGGTGGATTTGGGTGCCGGGTATGGCCTTTTGTGGCTGCTTTTTTAGGAATGGATCGATGGTTCATCAAGTCTTAGCACGAAAATGGCGTCCTCGATGCTTTCAAGAAGTGATCGGTCAAGCGCCAGTTATTCAGGCCCTAAGTAACGCTCTTAATCAACAATATCTCCATCACGCTTATCTATTCACCGGCACCCGGGGCGTAGGTAAAACGACTCTAGGGCGACTGCTCGCTAAATGTCTTAATTGTGAAAAAGGTATTACCGCTAATCCCTGCAATATCTGTGGAAGTTGTAAAGAAATCGATTCCGGTCGATTCCCCGATCTTTTTGAAGTAGATGCAGCCTCTCGCACCAAAGTAGAAGATACGCGGGAGCTGCTGGATAACATTCAATATACGCCAATGAAAGGCCGGTTTAAAGTATATCTAATTGACGAAGTGCACATGCTTTCGGGTCATAGTTTTAACGCCTTATTAAAAACTCTGGAAGAACCGCCTAGCCATGTTAAATTCATCCTTGCCACTACAGAGTATCATAAATTACCCATAACCATCTTATCCCGCTGCTTGCAGTTTCACCTCACCGCGCTCTTACCGGCCCAAATTACCACTCATTGTGAAAACATCTTAGAAAAAGAGAATATTGAATTTGAAAAGGTGGCACTCGATCTATTAGCTCGAGCTGCTAATGGAAGCATTCGCGACGCTTTGAGTCTTTTAGATCAAGGGATAGCTTACGGGAACGGGAAGGTCCTTACAGCTGATATGAAAACTATGCTCGGAATCATTGAACCGACTTTATTGTTTGATATCCTAGAGGCCCTTACCCACAAAGAGGGAAATGATCTGCTGAGCTGTATCAACAAACTGTCCCAACAGGGAGCGGATTTTTCTAATGCTCTTAGCGAATTATTGGGCTTACTTCACCAAATTGCGGTTATTCAAGCGGTTCCTGACGCTCAAATTGAAAACGATAATGAACGACTGCGCCAGCTAGCGAACCTCCTTCACGGCGAAGATGTGCAGCTCTTCTATCAAATTGGCCTATTAGGGCAACGAGATTTACCCTATTCTCCCAGTCCACAAATGGGATTTGAAATGACACTATTACGAATGCTTGCCTTTTACCCTGAATCGACGTCGCCAGCAATTAAAAATAAAC
Organism: Coxiella-like endosymbiont of Rhipicephalus sanguineus; assembly: GCF_018687865.1. Taxonomy (NCBI): domain Bacteria; kingdom Pseudomonadati; phylum Pseudomonadota; class Gammaproteobacteria; order Legionellales; family Coxiellaceae; species Coxiella-like endosymbiont of Rhipicephalus sanguineus. Next base: position 2,539 of record NZ_NIQB01000100.1, read on the forward strand.
CGTCTCAGAAAATCGCTAGCTCAACGCACTCTTCTTCATCATCTGAAGAAATTCAATGGTATCAACTATTACCTCAATTAAATTTGACAGGCGCTGCTCTTGCTTTAGCACAACAATGCAGTCTCAACCGAAAAACTGAAACGCATTTGCATTTAACTTTAAATCCCAAACAAAAACCCTTGCTGCAAGAAAAACAGGTCCAAAGAATCTCGGAAGCAGTAAACAAATATTTTAATCGATCTATCAGTGTGAAAATTGATGTCAGCGAAAATTCCGGAGAAACACCCTCTGCCATCGCTGAAAAAGTAGCTCAAAATCGCCAGATGGAAGCAGAAAAAAGAATTTTGAATGATCATCAGGTTCAGCGGATAATGCAAACTTTCAACGCGACTGTGGTAAAGGAAAGCATTATTCTGCATGAAGAAAAAGCATAAAAGGCGGGACGAAAAATAATAACTATCCAAATTGAGTGAGTATTTCAATGGCAACATTACCAGAAACCGATAATCGCCTAACTGGTAGACATCAAAAACAGCATTATAGACATGCAGCAACAAATGCAGTCTACCTATTCCAATCTAGCTGATATGAAATTAGTCGGTGAATCGCACAACAAAACAGTTCGGATTACAATGACGGCAACTTATAATTTTGAAGATATTGAATTTGACGAGCGCGCATTAAAAGGCGGGATTAAGGAATTTAAATGGCATATTCGCGAAGCCCAGAAAAATTTGAGTGAAGCTATTCAAAAAACTACTAGAAGAAGGTAGAGAAGGAGAAGATGGTCGACAAGAAGCCCTTACGGACGGTTCTACCACCTAAGAGAGAGATCTTTGTTTAGCCCACTGATAAAACAGCTTATAACTTCGCTTCAAAGCTTACCCAGCGTGGGGCCCAAATCTGCACAACGGATGGCTTTTCATCTTCTTGCAAAATCTAGACGAACCAAGGGATTGGCTTTGGCCAAATCTCTACAATCCGCTATTAATCAAGTTGGAGAGTGTCAATTATGCCGGATTTACACTGAACAAAATGTATGTGACATTTGTGGTAATCTAAAACGTAATCCGACTCTCTTATGCGTGGTAGAAAGTCCAGCCGACGTAGCTGCCCTCGAGCAAACTCAGATCTATTCAGGTCGTTATTTTGTGCTTCAGGGACGTCTTTCTCCCTTAGATGGCATAGGGCCTTACGAAATTGGAATTCCTATTCTCCTTGAACGCTTACGGAACGAAACCATCACAGAACTCATTATCGCTACCAATGCAACCATGGAAGGCAAAGCAACAGCACATTATATTGCAAATCACATAGATCAGACTAAAATAAAGTGTTCGCGCATTGCCCATGGCGTGCCAATTGGTGGTGAATTGGAATACCTCGACGGTGGTACATTAAGTTACGCGTTCCATTCCAGAGTACCTGTTGAAAATTAAAATTAAATTGAAGAGGTGACAATGATTGGTGGCAAATTTAATCTCGGTAATTTGATGAAAAATTCAAAAAAAATTCAGGATATGATGCAGAAAGCGCAGGAGAAATTATCAAAAATTGAAGTTACTGGTGAATCGGGTGCTGGCATGGTTCAAGTAACCCTTACAGCTCAACATGAAGTCATCAACCTCATTCTCTCTGACGAACTTCTAAAAGAATCAAAAGAAGTTATTGAAGATCTCATCAAAGCCGCTTTAAACCACGCCAATCAAAAAGTTATTAAAATTACCCAAGAAAAAGTAATGTCTGCAGGTAGCCTCTTTGGTAGCGACTTTGGTAGCAAGGAAGAAAGCGAAAAATAATTCCGTAATTGCTTAATCTTACCCCTCTTCTGTGCTACTTTTTAGCAGAATCGGTAATTCTGCTTGTTTCGGATCATTTACTTTTTTAGCTTTTGGCCACGCATTTAATACTGCTTTCATCAACGTAGCTAAGGGAATAGCAAAAAATACACTCCAGAATCCCCAAATACCGCCAAAAACCAGAACTGATAAAATGATTACAATTGGATGTAGATCCATAGCTTCTGAGAAGAAAAGTGGTACCAATAAATTTCCATCTAAAGTGATAATTACAGCATAAACAATCATTAAATAAGCAAAATGCGCGGATAAGCCCCATTCCATTAAACCCACAATACCAATAGGAATAGTAACGATCGCTGCGCCAATATAGGGCACAATCACAGACAACCCTAATAGCACCCCTAATAAAAAGGCGTATTGCAGTCCTAATAGCGCAAAAGCGATAACCGAAACAAAGCTAACAATAATTACTTCAACCACCCGTCCCCGAACATAAGCACCGATTTTTTGATTCATTTCCTGCCAGACAATTCGAATAAGTCCACGTCGCTCTGGTAAAAAACAGCTGAGCCAAATACTAATAGCTTTTCCATCTTTTAAAAAGAAAAATACGAGTAAAGGCACTAATAAAAAATAAAGAATAATCTCAATAATGTCAGGGATCGAAGCTAGGGAAAAGGATAAAATAAATTGTCCAATTCGGGCTGATTGCTGATGTAAATAAACAGCAAAGTTGGTTAGAGGATCCGTCGGAAACAATTTGGGATAGTGGTGCATGAACTGAGTCATCCACGCTTGGCCTTTAGTAATAGCCCGAGGAAATTCATGCACCATGCTAACAAGCTGTTTCCACATTAACGGCAGCAAACCAAAAAGAGCAAGTACAAAAAGACCTAAGAAAAAGAGATAGACTAGCGTAACCGCAAGCCAGTGGGGAACCCGCCATTGTTCCAACCACCGCACCGGTGAAGCAAAGAGATAAGCAAGCACCACACTTATCACTACTGGCAATAAAAATTTCCCAAAAAATTCAATTAATAAAAAACCAAAGACTAAGGTGAAAAACAGGGCCAATGCTTCTGGGTCCGAAAAATGACGAACAAACCAATTAGAAATACCTTGCAAAATGGGATTTTTACTATTATGCATCAACTTCAATATCTCTTATACTTTTAATCATCATCATCGCTGCGTTTACGGCCTCAGTTCCTTTATTACCTCGTTCTCCGCCTGCGCGGGCAAAAGCTTGTTCTTTATTTTGCGTGGTCAAAACACCAAAAATAATGGGTATTTCATATTCTAAGGCTACTTGTTGACATCCCAAGCTTACTTGCTGACAGACGTAATCATAATGATTAGTCTCTCCTCGGATGACTGCGCCCAAGCAAACAATGGCATCATAACGTTTAGTTTTTGCTACTCGTTTTGCCATTAATGGAATTTCCACCGCCCCCGGCACCCAAACCGTTTTAATCTGATTTTCTTTAACATCCAACTCCACTAAACGAGCCAAAGCTCCAGTTAATAATTTCTCCATCACTGGTTGATTAAATTGACTAACCACAATAGCAAATTTAAGTTGACGTATCATTAATCGGCTCCGCTGTTAAATTTAACAAGTGACCCAATTTTTCTCGTTTTGCCTTTAAATAACGAATATTATCGCCTATCGGGACTGCTTCTAAAGCTACTCGTTCTAAAACTTCGATTCCATAACGCCTTAAACCTGCAACTTTGTTAGGGTTATTGGTTAATAAAGAAACTTTTCGTACTCCCAAAACCCGCAATATTTGCGCTGCCAACCCATAATCCCGCAAATCTGCTGCAAAACCAAGGTGATGATTCGCTTCTACGGTATCCAAGCCTTTTTCTTGCAAAGCATAGGCTTTTATTTTATTCCCTAAACCAATGCCACGACCCTCTTGGCGTAGATAAAGTAAAATTCCTCCACGATTAGAGATTTGATCTAACGCGGCTTCCAATTGCCAACCGCAATCGCAGCGGGAAGAGCCAAACACATCGCCTGTTAGGCATTCCGAGTGAACACGTACCAGACAGCATTTATCACTTGACTTTTTCTGACTAATTAAAGCCACGTGTCTAAGTTATCGATCCAACTGCGAAAAGTTTTAATTGTAAATTTACCTTGATTTTTAAGTGGCAACGTAGAAGCAGAAATTTCATCAATCAAAATTTCATGATTGATGCGATGAGTAATCAAATCATGAATACTGACAAGCGGAATCTGATGGCGTTCGGCAAGATGTTGTAAATCGGGCAAACGCGCCATACTACCATCTTCACTCAACACCTCACATAAAACAGCGGCTGGCTTCAATCCTGCCAAACGACACAAATCGGCACTTCCTTCGGTATGCCCCGGCCGGGCTAAAACCCCTGCATCTTTCGCTTTCAAGGGAAAAATATGGCCAGGCATAACAATATCGTCAGGCCCGCTTTTCTCATCAATCGCGATGCGAATTGTGCGAGCTCGATCCTGAGCTGAGATTCCTGTTGTGACATCATAAGCTCCTTCAATAGATACCCCAAAAGGAGTTTGATAACATGATCGATTTCGAGCAGCCATCATAGGAATATTTAAACGTTCAAAATCGCTAGGCATCATTGCCAAACAAATTAAACCTCTTCCATATTGAGCCATAAAATTAATCTGCTCAGCCGTAACGTGTTCGGCAGCGACAATCAAATCGCCTTCGTTTTCTCGAGATTCATCATCAACCAGAATAATCATTCCGCCTTCACGCAAAGTCTTTAAAGCAGTTTCGATACTATCAAACGCTTTGTTCATTAGATATTATCTCCCGTGTTGTTTGAACAGTAATTTTTGCTATTAAATCAAATTCGACATTCACCTCGCGTCCTATTACCAAATCTTTTAAATTTGTTTTCTCTAACGTGTGAGGAATTAACATCACGAAAAAGACATCTTTCATTACATGGTTAATTGTTAAACTCACTCCATTTATTGCTACACTGCCTTTTTTTATCATATAAAGTTGAGATTCTTCTGAAATACCATTAAAAACCATTCGAGCGAATTTAGTCTCTTCTTCTTTAGATGTTAATATAATGGTTTGATCGACATGACCCGTGACAAAGTGCCCCCCCATTCGGTCCATTAATCGTAAAGCACGTTCCAAATTGACTCGATCGCCTATTTTATAAAAGCGTGCTGAGGTACGTGCTAAAGTTTCGGAAGATAATTCACAAAGAAAACCGTTCAATTTCGCTTCGACAACGGTCACGCAAACGCCATCCACTGCAATGCTTTCTCCAGGCTGTAAATCCAGAAATTGCGTCTCAACATATACCACTGTCCGTTCCGGCAACATTTCAATAGACTGTATTGCTCCGCAATGGTCAACAAGACCCGTAAACATAATCTCCACTCACTACATTAAAACAGAATGGTATCTACAATCACGACCAAAGGGCTTAATTATCGAAAGGAAAATAATAAAGCTAATAGTTTTTCCACCTTCTTCCATCCAGATTTTAACCATCAGCTCTGGAATTCACTATCTGCCCTCCCAAACTGAGAGAAGCTTGCGGGGCTCATTTTACAAAAAAATCAAAGCCACTAGGGACTTTCACCCCGCCCTAAAGGTCTTTTTTAGTAGTACAGTAACAAATCTGACCAGAAAGTCAACTATCCCCGTTCTAAGCATTACTTTAGCTACGACCGCGGTGACTGGATGGGGCAGGGAGGGACTGAAATGAAACTCTCTAAATTTAATTCAAAACTTGATATCACACACAACATCCTGCCCAATCTGACGCCATTGAATGCGATGCTCTTGAAAATCAAAAGGCAATTGAAAAGCAGAGGTAGCTTGATCACCCATAACTTTAGGGGCAACATAAATTAAAGCACGATGGATTAATCTTTTATGCAAAAAAGATTGAAAGCATTCCCCCCCCGCTTCCACCCAAAGATCGTGAACTCCATCCACTCCAATCGTACTTAAAACTTGATTAAGGTCCAAACCTTCTTTGGTTCCAGTTACTCCGACACAACGGATATTTCTTTCAGCAAGGGCTTGTTTACGCTTCTTATTAGCAGGTTCTTTATAAAAAACAACTAACTTTTCTGCCGTCCGATGAACACAGGCATTTGACGGTAAGCGTAGATCAGAATCGAGAATATAAACCAGCTTTTTTATTGTCTCGTTGACAAGACGCACATTTAATTGAGGATCGTCCTGCAAAATTGTATTTATTGTCGTCAGCAACGCATCACTTTTTTTTCGAAATTCATGGGTATAAAGTTTCAACTCTTCTCCAGTCAGAGCGAAAGGTTTGCCTTTAATCCCCGCAATTTTACCGTCCAAACTAAGTGCTAATTTGATGGTTATCCAAGATCGCTTGTTAGCCGTCCAATAGGAATAACTTTCATAAAAGGATTTAATTTCAGGTGTCTCCACCAAAAAACAATCAATTCCTGCTTGTTTTAGCACTTGAGCCCCTTTATTAAAAACATTCGGATTAGGATCAGCCAAGCTATAATAAACTGCTTTTATTCCAGTTTTGATAATCAAATCAGTACAGGGTGGCGTTTTTCCGTAATGGCAGCAGGGTTCCAAAGTAACATACAAATCTGCTCCTTTCGCATTTTCGCCAGCAGAATTAATAGCTTCTACTTCCGCATGGGGAAGCCCGCTCCGCTTATGAAATCCTGTAGAAATAATTTTATTATCTTTGACTAAAATAGCGCCTACTGCGGGATTTGGTGCACAAAATCCCCGCCGAATTTCAGCAAGCTCCAATGCCCGTTTTAAATAAACTTCAGGATTATTCATTAGCTTCTAATAAACAAGGATTATCACTGAAAACAGCATCCAACCCTTAGGTAAACAAACTTCGAGCGACATCTGCATCGTTAACAGTATAAACAAATAAATAGTAAGAGGCTTGTTTAATAGCTTTGATTCTTTCTGGATTTAATTTCTTATAATTTAGATGAATCGATACGCATTGATGTATTTCCAACAATACTTGCCATTTCCTAGGGGCAGGTATTAAAATAATCCAGTATAATCCAGCAAATATAACCCAGCAAAAAATGATTGCCCTCTTTTCGCATTGCCTTGCAAACAAGCGGACGAAAAACTGGAAATTAAAGGTTTTAGCAAATAATCTGGCCAGTATAGGCTTTTAATCCCAAAGCAACTTGCTTTGCTAATTTCTCTGCGTCAGAAACAGTTATTTTTAATTCAATATTAATTTCTAATTTAATTCTGCTGCTTGTTGTATATATTCAATAAAGCTGGGTACACGCATGGACAAAATCCCTACTGAACCAACTGCCTGCGTCGAGCTCAGAAATATCTGCTTTCGTTAATTTAGTTACTAAATCCAAGCCATTTCTCGCCCCCAGCCAAGGTCGTGCAAAATAATCGCCTGCTTATCTTTTGTCAAGCGCACATCAAATTCCACTAATTTTGCACCTAATTGCTTGGCAGCTCGAAGCGAAGATAATGTATTTTCAGATGCAACTAAAGACACTCCCCAATAAGCAATTATTTTTGGTAAATTAAGCTGTAACAAAAAATCCTCCTCTTACATATTACCAAAATCCTTGCTACTATTGGTACACCTTTTTTCCGAGTTTTTATTAAAGGATTTCATTTATGCCACAAGCAAGTAAGCGAAATCATCCCACGCACGAAGGCTTGATACGTTATGCCCGAATGCTCGGCTTTGGTGACATTCATACTAAAATTGATCCCGCGAGTGGACTTCAAACTATCATTGCCATTCACAGCACTAAACGGGGCCCGCTATTGGTGGTTGTCGTTTCTACCATTACCCGTCGATAGGCTCAGCGTTAAAAGATGCTTTACGCTTATCCTATATGATGACCCTAAAAGCCGCTTTCAGCGATCTTCCTCACGGCGGAGCTAAGGCCGTCATTATGAAGCCTCCATCACTTACGACCGAGAAGCACTTTTTCGTTCTTTTGGTGATTTTGTTCATGACATGAACGGACGATACATCACAGCCATGGATATCGGAACAACGACAAAGGATATGGATATCATAGCTGAGCGCACATCCGAAGTAATCGGGCTGCAGGAACCGATGAAATCCAAGGTGATCCCTCCCCTTTCACTTCGAAAGGCGTTTTTCGTGGATTACAGGCCGCCGTTAAATTTAAATGGAATAGTGATAATTTAGAGGGCTTACATATCGCTCTACAAGGTGCCGGCAAAACCGCTTACTATTTAGCCAAACTTTTGCACCAACAAGGGGCAACCCTCACTATCTGTGATCCTAAGTCCGAAGCGACCCAACCCTTTGTGGATGAATTTAAAGCCACAGTGGTCTCTCCCGAGAAAATTTACGACGTAAAATGCGATATTTTCTCGCCTGCTGCTATTGGCGGTGTCATTAATTTAAATACACTCAACCGAATTAAGGCTCCCATTATTGCAGGCCCAGCTAATAACCAACTTGCTCATCGAAAATATGGTGTTATTGCTCATCAACGCGGATTTCTCTACGTTCCCGATTACGTTATTAATGCCGGAGGATTAATTCAAGCAGCTTCAGTGCATGATTATCATACCGTAGATGTCGCTAACAAATTAATCGAAAAATTATACGACCGTCTTTTAGAATTATTTAACCGTTCCATTAAAGAAAACAAACCAACCACCGAAGTAGCCGATTTAATGGCTAAAGAAAAACTTGCTGCCGCGAATTCTCATTATCTGGAGACGGTATGACACCCCAAACGACCACTGTTGCCAACTTTGCCGTTCAATATTTACAGTTTCTCGATGCGAACAGTCACCCTACCCAGACTTTTCCTGAATTTGCAAATCCTGATACTCTGTTGTATCTTTACCGTCAGATGGCTCTCATTCGCCACTTCGATAATAAGGCCGTTAACCTTCAACGCACCGGAAAAATGGGCACCTACCCCTCTTCTCGAGGGCAGGAAGCAGTAGGAATTGGCATGGGAAATGCCATGGAAGCCGAAGATATTTTTTGCCCCTATTATCGGGATCAAGGAACCTACCTCGAACGAGGAATAAAATTATCAGAATTTTTAACTTATTGGGGAGGAGATGAGCGAGGTAGCAATTACTCTAATCCTAACGTTAAAGACGATTTTCCCAATTGTGTTCCTATTGCCGGGCAACTTTTGCACGCCGCTGGAGTTGCCTATGCTATTAAATATCGAAAACAACATCGTGCTGTAGTAACGATTTGTGGAGATGGCGGCACTTCTAAAGGCGATTTTTACGAAGCAATTAATCTAGCTGGATGCTGGCAATTGCCGGTGGTTTTTGTGGTCAATAATAATCAATGGGCTATTTCGGTAGGCCGTAATCAACAAACCAGTTGCCAAACTTTAGCCCAAAAAGCCATCGCCGGAGGGTTTGATGGATGGCAAGTAGACGGTAACGACGTCATTGCTGTCCGTTATTCTGTTTCTAAAGCTCTAGAAAAAGCACGGGTAGGAGGTGGCCCTACCTTAATTGAGGCCATCACTTATCGTTTGTGTGATCATACCACTGCCGATGATGCGAGCCGCTATACCCCTTCCAAAGAGCTAAAAATAGCTTGGAAACGCGAGCCTATTGCTCGGCTTGGCTATTATTTAGAATCTCAAGGACTGTGGTCGCGAGACCAAGAAACGGAATTGCAAACGGAATTAGCCAATGAAGTCGATCAAATCGTGAAGGAATTTTTAAATAGGCCTCTACCTAAACCGACAGATATGTTCGACTATCTCTATGCGGAACTACCAAAATCACTTAAAAAACAACGTCATGAGCTTATCGGAGAAGAAGGGGAATGACCTATATTACATTGGTTGAAGCAGTCAATCAAGCGTTGGCCTATGAAATGACGAAGGACGATTCGGTTATTGTGCTAGGAGAAGACGTTGGTATCAATGGCGGGGTTTTCCGCGCTACCGTAGGATTGCTCGAAAAATTTGGACCGGAGCGAGTTTTAGATACGCCATTAGCTGAAAGTATGATCGCGGGGATTTCAATAGGAATGGCGGCTCAGGCTTAAAACCTATTGCCGAATTTCAATTTGAAGGATTTATTTATTCTGGTTTAGATCATATTTTAAGCCATGCAGCGCGATTGCGGAATCGAACTCGAGGTCGATTACATTGTCCTATTGTTTATCGCGCTCCTTTTGGCGGTGGTATCCATGCTCCGGAGCACCATTCAGAAAGTATGGAAGCCCTGTTTGCTCACATTCCGGGATTAAGGGTCGTTATTCCTTCTTCTCCCGCTCGAGCTTACAGGCTGTTATTAGCTTCTATCCGCAACCCCGACCCTATTCTTTTTTAGAACCAAAGCGGATCTATCGTTTGGTAAAGCAAGAAGTTCCTGATGATGGGGAAGCGCTTCCCTTGGATCAATGTTTCATTTTGCGTGAAGGATCTGATGTCACCCTCATTACGTGGGGAGCCATGATCAAAGAGACTATGGAAGCGGCGAATCAACTGGCTCAACAAGGTATCCAAGCAGAGATAATCGATGTTGCCACCGTAAAACCGCTGGATATGGATACTATCCTGCATTCTGTCGAAAAAACAGGGCGTTGCGTGATCATTCATGAGGCCCCATTAATCGGCGGAGTTGGGGCGGAGATTGCAGCAGGTATTGCGGAGCAAGGCTTACTCTCTTTATTAGCACCCATTAAGCGCGTAGCGGGATATGATACCATAATGCCCTATTTCCAATTAGAAAAAAAATACATGCCCAGCACCCACCGGATCGTTAAAGCGGTACAACCGTTGATGGAGTTTTCTTAATGAAATTTTTTAAATTACCAGACCTTGGAGAAGGCTTGCCTGATGCCATAATTCGTAAATGGTACGTGAAAGAGGGCGAGGAAGTGTCTGTGGATCAATTGCTAGTCGCTATGGAAACTGCAAAAGCACTTGTAGACGTTCCTTCTCCCTTTGCCGGTAAAATTGAAAAATTATTTGGCGAGCCGGGAGATATCATTAAAACGGGTCACTCTTTAATCGGTTTTGAAGGAGAGGCTGAAGAAGCAACCTCTCAAGACGCTGGTACAGTCGTTGGTGCCATTGAAACCGGTGAAACTGTTTTAAAAGAAGGAGCTACGAGCATTACTGTTCAAAAATCCGAAGAAAGAAACGTTGTTAAAACAACGCCGGCGGTGCGAATGCTCGCTAAGCAGCTTGGAGTGGATCTTTCCACCATTAAACCTCAAGGGGAAATGATTACTATCGACGAAGTTAAGCAAGCCGCTCAATTACAGAAAACTTCTTCAAAAAGCACTCCAATCAAAGGAGGGCTTACCCCTTTATCCAATGTGCGGCGTGCAATGGTTCTCAGCATGAACCAATCCCATCGAGACGTCGTTCCTGTTAGCTTAGTGGATGACGCAGATATTCAGGCCTGGGAAGGTCAACAAGATATTACGATCCGGCTAATTCGAGCTATTCAAGAGGCCTGCAAAGAAGTTCCCATCATGAACGCTTATTTCGATGGCGAGGAAATGGGCTATCAAATAAAAAAAATATCAATATCGGGATAGCAGTCGATACCCCCCATGGCTTATATATCCCTGTTTTAAAAGATGTTATCCATCGAAAGGATAACGAGTTACGCCAACAAGTAGATCGCT
>NZ_NIQB01000101.1:0-20265 GCF_018687865.1 Coxiella-like endosymbiont of Rhipicephalus sanguineus
ACCACGAGGTCGTACAACGCCACACCTCCTATAAATTAGTCATCGAAGAATGTTATAAAACGACTGAAAATCTTTCTGAATGTTCAGCCAAAAAATGGTATTCCTCCCACTATAACTGCCGGCAGCGGACGAGGATTTATAAATCCATTGACGTTAAAGACCGAATTATTACAGTAATACCACAGAAAAATATGGTATTGAACCTAAAGACGACTATATTTTAACATACACCCTACAAGAAAAAATTTTATTGTGGTCAACCAACGTCAACCAGCGCGGCGGAGTAGTAGCGGCTGGTTATGCTAACTGATTTCAAGGGCTTGACCCACATTCTAGTTCAACAAAAAATCTTGACCCAAAAACAAATTCTGTCAGCTCTGGATCAGGCCCAGAAGATCTGATCTCTTCGACTTTCTTACATTATCTTATAACTCAAAAAATTATACCTTCAAAGGAGATAGAAAAGGCTTGCGCAAATTATTTTGGGTTCAAAACTATTGATTTAAATAAGTCTTCAGACTGATTTCTAACGGAACTGCTGCCACGCAATTATTTAAAATATTATGCTTTTCTTCCTCTTCTTGAAAATCCAAATACGCTCATGATTAGCAAACCTGCGGTTTTACTACTGATTGAAAAATTACAATTTTAAACTAATAAACAATATAAAATAGTTTTTGCTCCTTACAATCAATTTATTGTCTTAATAAATAAATTAACCAGCCAACAGATTTACAGTTCTGCAATTCATATCAAGAGTACTGTTATAGAATTAGTAAACCAGATTCTCACCGACGCCATTTACCGAGAAGCTTCCGATATTCACTTTGAACCAATGAAACAGTATTATCGCATTCGAATACGAGTTGATGAAATTTTATATCCGATAATAGAGTTATCCCTGACGCAATCAGCAGCAATTTTCAGTCGGTTAAAAGTGATCATAAAGTTAGATATTTCAGAGAAGAGTCTTCTTTAAGATGGTTGGTTTCAATTTACTGCGTCCATAAACCTAACTCGAGATTGTCGCCTCAGTAGTTATTCAACAATATCTGAAGAGAAAATTATCATTTGTTTATTGAACCCAGTTCACCATTTGTTGAATTTAGAAGAACTTGGATTGGATGAAAGATCACAACAATTATTCATAAAGAAAATTGAACAACCTCAGGGCTTGATCCTAATCGCTGGGCCCAACGGAAAGCAGGAAAACAGTTTTGCTTTACGCAGCTCTTAACCATATTAATTCCTTTCAAAAAAATATTTCTACCGTAGAATATCTGATCTAAATTCAACTTGCTGGTATCAATCAAGTGGCTGTTAACAAAAAATTAGGGTTCAATTTTTTGACTATTCTGCGAACTTTTTTTACGCCAAGATCCTAACATTATCATGATTAGCAAAATCCGTGATCTTGATACAACCTCAATCGCTATACGTGCCTCTTACACTGGGCATCTTGTTTTAGCCACTTACATACTAACAGCACATCCGAATCCATTGCTTGTTTAATAGATATGGGTATTGAACCCTTCAATATTTTGTTAACACGCTCAAACTCGTCATTGCTCAGCGATTAATTCGTTGTCTCTGTTCCCATTACAAAGCCACTCTTCCACCCTATACTTTCTGTTCAAACGGCTATTAAGGGCGAACCAGTATCTATGAATTATTATCTCTTACCTCGACCTATCCATGAACTTATTTTAAATAAATATTGAGCGTAGATTATTGTAGAACAAGCTGTAAAAGAAGGTATACAAACTCTCTAGAAAGCAGGTTTAACGAAAGTAGCAGCAAACATTACCGATCTTACAGAGCTCCATCGCGTTGTTCAGGAAGACAGTTATGTTTAATTTTTGGTATAAGAGAATCAAGCGAAAAGCTATTGTTATTTTTTCAGTTCTTAAATATATTAGTTAATGCTAGGTTTTCCAAAAGACGCTCTCTTTCCTTATGATATTATTGGCTTTAGTCATTAGAAATCTCGTTATTTCTATGTATTTACCTTTATTCCAAATGGGTTCCGTTTTATAAAATAAGGCATGTTTTTATGCAATTTATTTCAAACTTTCAAGCCAATTTTTATATTATTGTTGCTATAAGTACTCTTATGAGATTAGTAAGAGGTAGTTTTCTAAATGTCGTTATTGTTTGTTACCTTATTATTTTGGAAATTGAATGGCCCCGCAAATGTCAGCGTCATCTCAATTTTCCTCTTGAACCAAAGCTAAATTTCTCATTCCTTACTCACACTGTTCGCAATCTAAAAAGCCTATAAAAATTATTCACAATATACCCTTAGTGAGGTACTTACTATTGCGGGGACGCTGTGTCAATTGTTACAAGAAAATACAGACATATTACATTCTGGTAGAATTCTTGTCTGCTGTTCGTTTTGATTGTGATTCGTTATCAAATTACCTAGTATTCGCTAGCTGCTCTCTTATTTACATGGCTATTAATCGTACTTTTTTATTGATCTTCACAAGCAATTCTTACCGGATAGCATCACCTTACCCACATTGTGGCTTGGACTTTTTTAAAGTTTGTTCTCAGTTTTTACGACACCTCATTACGCCATCTTCGGCGCTATATTGAGTTATAGGCTCCTGTGGATTACAGCTATTTTCTATCGATTAATCCGCGGAAAACAAGGCATGGGGCATGGAGATTTTAAAATGCTGGGAGATGATTGGTTCCTGGTTAAGAGCTCAGGCTGTATTAAATTACACTCTTATTGGGTGTATTTCTGGGTCTTCTATCTAGTATTCTCCTCCTTTTTCTGGAAAAAATATCTTTCAAAAATCCGATTCCATTTGGTCCCTTTATTACTATTAGAGTCTGGGTTATCCTTTTATGAGAACCAGCACTATTATATACGCTTTATTTTCTTCTTTATTTTAATCTTCTTTACTTTAAGGATGGAAAATGTTACGAATTGGTTTAACTGGAGGAATTGGCAGCGGTAAAAGCACTGTTGTAAATTATTTTGCTGAATTGGGGATTCCTATCATCGACGCTGATGAAATTGCCCGTGAAATTACGATCTTGAGCCAAGTAGCATTTAAAAAAATTGTGGCGCATTTTGGAAAGAAAATTCTAAATGGAGAAAACTCGTTAAATCGCTCTCGATTACAAAGATTAATCTTCAAATATCCACAAGAACGACAATGGTTGGAAAACTTATTACACCCTCTTATTATTTTGAAAATGAAGGAAAAGCTTGAAGAAATAAACTCTCCTTATTGTATTTTAGTGATTCCTTTATTAGCAAGGACTAGACATTCAATAAATTATCTTGATCGCATTTTAGTGGTTGATGTCCCTGTATTTTTGCAAATTCAGCGCACAAAAATACGTGATCATCTTTCTGACAAACAGATTGAATTAATTCTTGAATCACAAAGCAGCCGCGAAGAACGGCTAGCCATGGCGAACGATGTGATTGTTAATGATAAAACGCTTCCGGCATTAGGTGAGGCAGTATTTCAGCTACATGTCCAATACCTGAAATTGGCTAAATAATGAATAAAAAAACAGAGATTAAATCAGCTGCCTCCCATTGAGAAGCCTCTTGAACAAAAAATTAAGCGAAGGAAAATTTTTAAATAAGCAAAACACGCTTCTCTGGAACTTTATCCTACTACTTCTTATTTTTCTGATCAAAATTTCATGTTATGATGAATAAATAGATGAAGAACCTCAACAGCCATGATCGAAGAGACTATTACTTATGAACAGCCACTTAATGAGCTTATCCGAATTTGTCTGAGGCTTGAGCACCTTTTTTGTCAACTTCACTCCAACCTCAATGCTTCTACCTCAGGAGGAAGTCATTTAGCTATGTTAGCTTTGCTCAAATCATTAAACGTTATCGACCGCCCCAACTTAAAGAGTAAGCTTACTCAAGCCCTTGCCCAACAAGCCTCTACTCTTGCCCAATTAAAACACTTATCCCAAATCGATGGCTATAAACTGCAAAAATTATTGACCATCCTTGATCAGCACATTAATCAATTGCATCAGATACCAGGAAGAATAGCTGAGAATCTTCGCCAAAATACTTCTTGAACCAAATTCGCGTTCATTTACATAATCCAGCAGGTCCTTGCAACTTCACTACCCCTTCTTATTCATTATGGTTGCGCCAACCTAGCGAAAATCGTATTGCTGACTTACAAAACTGGGCGGGGGAATTTAAATCGTTATCCCTAATGATTAATACCATTTTACAGATCACTCGCGAAAGTACCTCTCCTCAAAATGTTGTCGCACAAGAGGGTTTTTTTCAACAAACGCTTGTTAATTCACCCTGTCAACTCATCCAATTAACTTTGCCTATCAAAAAAAGGTTTATCCAG
The DNA here is from genome assembly GCF_018687865.1 of Coxiella-like endosymbiont of Rhipicephalus sanguineus. Taxonomy (NCBI): domain Bacteria; kingdom Pseudomonadati; phylum Pseudomonadota; class Gammaproteobacteria; order Legionellales; family Coxiellaceae; species Coxiella-like endosymbiont of Rhipicephalus sanguineus. The sequence goes on from NZ_NIQB01000101.1 coordinate 4,365, forward strand.
AGATTTCTGCAGGTAAACATCGTCTTATCATCCGTTTTTTATCATTAGATGTTAAGGACAATAGCAGCAGTAACAAAAGCGTCTCTGACGATATTTTCTTTATGTTAAATTGCTGCAAGATTTAATAAACGATGAATAATCAACTTATTGGGTTTAGGAAAAGATAATTCTTGTAATTTCTTCAGCGGAACAAACTTAATCTCTTGACCCTCTAAGCCACGAGGATGTCCCGTAAATTCTTTAATTTGCCATACATGTAAAATAACTTCGTTTCATCATATGAATGATGAATATTCATAAATGGCTGTGCTGTCAAAACTGTTATATTTACCTCTTCTTTTAATTCTCGACATAACGCTTCATAACTATTTTCACCCGATTCTAATTTTCCTCCAGGAAACTCCCAAAGCCCTCTTCCTTGAGCCATATGCATAGGCCGCAATGACACAAGAACTTCATTTTCTAAATTAATAACAAGACCAATAGCCACATGAAGAAGGGAGCCACTCATCTGATAGAATAGGTTAGGTTAATTTTCCGTGACAATATTTATATTTCTGGCCACTACCACAAGGGCAAGCTTCATTGCGCCCAATTTTAGGTTGGGAGCGTACAAAAGGCTGCACGGACTCAGCTTCAGCGATAGTAACATCTGTTTCGCCTTGCAAGGCAGTCATTTCAGCATGTTGATATTGCAATTCGGTAGTCGGTTGGTGAAATAATCGTTGCTGCTGCTCAACTACTTTTTCTTCCGTCGTGATTTCTAATTTCGATAAAGTAGCAACAACCTCATATTTAAGTCGCGCTAACATTTGCGTGAATAATTCAAAAGATTCACGCTTATACTCTTGTGCAGGATTTTTTGAGCATAACCACGCAAATGGATACCTTGTCGCAAATGATCCATTGCTGCCAAATGGTCCTTCCAATGATGATCCAATAATTGCAGCATAATTGTTTTTTCCACATCGCGCATAACGTTTGAACCGACTCTCGCTTCTTTTTCTTTGTAGCCATGGGTAATCTCGTCAATTATCCGCTGATGCAATGTTTCTTCATCCAGAGCTTCGTCTTTTTCAAGCCATTCCGTGATAGGAAAAGCCACACCAAAATCTTCACGAATCTGCTTCTCTAAGGCCGTGACATCCCATTCTTCTTTTAAACTTTGAGGCGGTACAAAAAGATTAACCATATCACTCACTGCTTCTTCATGAATTGCTTCAATGGTATTGGCAATATTATCGGCTTGTAATAATTCAAATCGTTGCTGATAAATTACTTTACGTTGGTCATTAGCTACATCATCATACTCTAACAACTGCTTTCGAATATCAAAATTCATTCCTTCTACACGTTTTTGGGCCTTTTCAATGGCGTGACTAATCCATTTATGTTCAATAACGTCTTCTTCTTTTACTCCTAAGCGACGCATCATATTGGACATTCGTTCAGCGACAAAAATGCGTAGCAAATTATCTTCTATTGAAAGATAGAATTGGGAAGATCCAGGATCGCCTTGTCGTCCTGAACGACCACGTAATTGATTATCAATGCGGCGAGACTCGTGACGTTCAGTTCCTAATACGTGTAACCCCCCTGCCACAATAACGGTGTCATGTCGTTTTTGCCACTCTACTTTACGCTTTTTAATTTCTTCCTCAGACAGGTTATCCAATTCAGCCAATTCAGCTTCCAAATTTCCACCTAAAACAATATCGGTCCCACGTCCAGCCATATTCGTGGCAATGGTCACCGCCCCCGAACGCCCTGCTTCAGCAATAATTTTCGCCTCACGCTCATGATTTTTAGCATTCAAAACTTCATGTTTTATATTGGCCTTTTTTAAAACCGTGATACTACTTCAGACGCTTCAATGGAAGCAGTTCCAATTAACAATGGTTGTCCTTTTGCACGACGTTTTTTAACTTCTTCAACAATCGCCTGGAGTTTCATTTTGGAAGTTAAGTAAACTTGATCCGGCTCATCTCGGCGAATCATCGGTCTGTTAGTAGGAATGACGACAACCTCCAAACCATAGATTTTCTGTAATTCAAACGCTTCGGTATCCGCCGTACCTGTCATTCCGGACAGCTTTTCATAAAGGCGGAAATAATTTTGGAAAGTAATCGTCGCCAAGGTTTGATTTTCTAATTCAATAGGAACACCTTCTTTTGCTTCAACTGCTTGATGCAAACCATCAGACCAACGACGTCCTGGCATTAACCGCCCCGTATGTTCATCAACAATAATCACCTCGTTATTTTTTATAATGTAATGAACATCTCGGTGGAACAGTGCATGTGCACGCAAAGCGGCATATACATAATGCATTAACGATATGTTTGCCACATCATATAAGCTTTCTCCGGCTTTCATGAGCCCTTCTTTTACAAGCAAAGCTTCAATGGTTCGGTGACCTTGTTCCGTCAGATAAACTTGTCGATTTTTTTCATCCATGATATAATCCCCACCATCTTCTTTCAAAACCTCTTCTTCTTTTTGCCCTTCTTCCATTTTTTGTAATCTTAAGAAGGGAACGAGTTTGTTTATTTTGATATAAAGATCCGAGGACTCTTCCGCCTGACCTGAAATAATTAAAGGTGTTCGGGCTTCGTCAATTAAAATTGAATCGACTTCGTCGATAATGGCATAATGCAATGGACGCTGAACACGTTGGTCCAGGCTAAAAACCATATTGTCCCGTAAATAGTCAAAACCAAATTCATTATTGGTACCATAGGTGATATCTGCTGCATAAGCAGCTTGCTTTTCTGCAGGCCCCATTCCTGGTACGTTAATTCCCACCGTCAAACCCAGAAATTCGTAAATAGGCTTCATCCATTCCGCATCACGTTTAGCTAAATAATCGTTTACAGTGACAAGATGGACACTTTTTCCAGTGAGGGCGTAAGATAAGCAGGCATCGTTGCTACCAGCGTTTTCCCTTCACCCGTACGCATTTCTGCAACTTTACCATTGTGAAGAGCAATTCCCCCTATTAATTGGACATCAAAGTGACGGAGCCCTAGGGTTCGGATGCTCGCCTCGCGCACTAGAGCAAACACTTCGGGTAATAGTGCGTCCAGATTTTCACCTTCCTTAAGTCGCTTCTGAAATTCACTGGTTTTGGCACGCAAAACCTGATCAGATAGAGCCTTAATCCCGGGTTCTAAGGCGTTAATTTTGAGGAGTGTCTTGGAATAGCTTCTGAGCAACCGTTCATTGCGAGTACCAACTACTTTCTTAATAAGATTGCCAAGCATAAACGGCATTGTATATTATTGATGGATGAAGGGGAATTTTCTCATAGTATGAAGTAAATGCAAACCAGTGATGCCAAATCGATTAAAGAGTGTTTTCAAACAAATTCACTTAAGCTACTTGTCCAAAAAGCACAGCAAATCCTCGCAGTGGAAAGATTTTTGAATCAAATTCTGCCTCCAGAAATTGTTCCTCATTGCCGAATTATGAATCTTTCGCAGGGAACGTTAACCCTCCAGTTAAAGAACCCAGTTTGGGCCACCCGAGTTCGCTACTTAGTTCCTCATTTATTGGAACAGCTTGCTCAACAAGATCTTGCGATTCAGAAGATCCAATGTCGGGTTCGACCCGATTTATAGAAGAGATAGGCGCAGCAGCCTCAAATATCAATTTAAAGCCGCGTCAGATTTACTAATAATTTCTAATGGTTAAAAGAAAGTATATAAGTTGCGTCTGGATGATATCTTTCGTTACGTCAGAATTTCTGCTAGAGTAAAATAGATGCGGACCTTCAGTCCGAGAATTTACTTCATTTGAGCTCTGGGTTATTGGCATCTTGGCACAAACTTCTGAGACCTTCTCGCGGAGGTAATTCTTATTTACCAGAATAGTAGGAAGAATTAACCGTTGGTGTAAGTAATTGCAACTCAAATGTTGTTTTCATTAACTCACTTTCTTCGTGAGGAAAAATAATGTCCTTTAATGCAGCCATCAATAACTCCTGATAGTTATCTATGACTTTTTATAGTTGCTTTTGGCAGTTCTTTCGCAGAAATGGTCCTAAGAGCTTCTTCTACCTCCTTCTTAACATCCTTATCAGGGGGGGGGTAAACCTTCCAATAAAAGGCATACCTACAAACAGCTATAAGCTCATAAGTTTTTTGTGCTTCCGGCTTTTCTAAAAAGAGATTTGAAGGCTGCAATTCCTTGTCAGTTTGTGTCAGTTTGTAAACACGCCTTTGTAGTTTCTACCATGCAATCTCCTAAATCGACGATAATACCTAACATTTGGTGTATACGAAGTTTATAAGGAACAGCAATTAATAACGTAAATGTTATCGAAGGAATTACCAATGATAATTATTAACTACCACGGACTATGACTTCTTGATCCGTCCAGTCAATTACCTCGCAAGCCGATGAAGCAGGCGATTTTACTACGGTTTACCAAATTCTAAAATTTTTTCCTGTGAAAAAATTAATAGCATCGATTATTTCTTTCTCAGCTGCATTAATTAATTTTATACTTTCAACTTTTAAGCAATTTATTTCTCGCTCTACGTTAGGGCACCCCCACAGCAACAACGCCATCTTTTATAGTACTCCCAACCGATTCAACTTCTCCACTCGCTATATCTTTAATAGCGTTAATTCTGTTAATAGCATCGTTAACTATTTGAATTTTTTGTTTTTTCAGCTCTTCACTAAATTTTTAAGTTCCTGCTCACTTATTTTTTTGGCTTCATTAAATTTTTTTAGAGAAGACGCAACAAGGATATCCAATTCGCTTTTTTATGTCTATTTTTATTTTTTTTCAATTTGCTCTTTGGAGCTATTTAAAGCGGAATTAAATAATTTTCCAGGTTCCTTTCTTATTTTATCAGGATTAAATTTATCAAAGAAATATCCAATACGGCGTTTTTTCTGATATGAGGTGAGGTGTGCGGCTCCCCACTTACTTATTTCCCTTTATACTTATTTTATTCCCTTTAATAAGGTTAGCATAAGGTTAGCTTGTATTTCATTTAATTTTACTGAAAAAATGGCATGAGCAAAGGAATTGTAAAACGGAGTTTCTATCATGATAAGGTTAAAGACTAAATCAAGGGTAAATTCACTGGTTTCCAAACTTGTTCACTTGATCCGAAGCAAAAGATAATTCATTATAAATGAATTCTTTAACAACTTGAATTACTAAAAAAGTTTTCCAACTGAAATAATAGCCTGCGACCAGGAAAATAAATAGATGTAGAAGAAAACTACTAAAAGAAAAATTAGCAAAAATCTTCGATACATCAGGAAAAGTCCATGACTGATTTTTTCTAATTTTTTCAATCTTTTTTTTCGATGTTCTTCGCTAATTTCATAATTGACTCATTGTCAAAGAATTTTGAGTTTTTATTCTTTCCACCCAATCAGCTAATTCAGCAGATAATAGGCGGGAAGATGGTCGATCATTGACATTTCTATTATAGTTTCTTTAGCAGGTCTCGTAATTTCTTCTCATTTGAATTTAATTATTATTTAAAATAATATGACAGATTATATTCTGAAATTATTAAGATATTATTAAAAATAATATTTTTGGGAATAATTAGAATAGCAGTACTTTTTAGCTGTGAAGTGATTTTATTTTTCAGAATGAGAATAAAATTTTCTAAATAGGAATATTTTATTTATAACAAAATAAAAAATGTCCATTTTCGTCGTTCATACAAAATAGGAATAAGCCTCCATGCGGCATCAAAGGAACAATTAATTTATCCGATCAGATTAAGCAGTTACAGCGGTGGGAGTAAAAGCAAATGGTAATTCTGAAGAATCTTTGAAAGTAATAATTTCCCAAACTTCTTTTTGAGCTAATAATTTCTTTAATAAAGAACTATTTAGAGTGTGACCAGATTTAACCCCGTGGAAAGCTCCAATTAGTCCATAGCCTAATAAATAAAGATCACCAATCACATCGAGGATTTTATGTTTAACGAATTCATCAGAATAACGCAAGCCATCTTGGTTTAAAATTTTATATTCATCTAAGACAATCGCATTATCCAAGCTAGCACCTAGGGCTAAATTATTTTTTCGAATAAATTCATAGTCCGACAAAAAACCAAAAGTGCGTGCACGAGAAACTTCTTTTACATAGGAAGTGCTCGAAAAATCAAGAGTTGCATTTTGGTTCTGTTTATTAAATAAAGGATGATCGAAATCGATACTAAAACTAATTTTAAATCCGTTATAGGGTTCAATCATTACACTTTTTTCGCCGTCTTCTACCTTAATCCTTTTTTTAATTCGAATAAATTCTTTAGCAGCATTTTGTTCTTCAATCCCAGCCGACTGGATTAAAAATACAAAAGGACCAGCACTTCCATCCATAATGGGAAGTTCTGGTGAAGTGAGATCAATATATAAATTATCAATACCAACACCCGCTAAAGCGGATAATAAATGTTCGACAGTAGCCACCCGAACATCGTTTTTTGCTAAACAAGTCGATAAACTGGTATCACCAATATGATTAACTGTGGCAGGAATTTCTACAACAGGATTTAAATCCGTTCGGTAAAAGATAATGCCAGTATTGGATGGCGCGGGACGGAGGGTCAAATAAACTTTTTCGCCAGTGTGAACACCAACACCGGTTGCTCTGACAACATTTTTCAGAGTTCTTTGCTTGATCATTATTTCAATCCTTTCCCAAAAAGAGGCGCATTCTAGCATATCCTTTATTTAAATTTAACAGGAACACAATTATCCCCCAAAAAAGAGAGAGGCACGTTTTACAAACGTTAATCTTCTTCCTGACGGCGTAAAAAAGCAGGAATATCTAAATATTCAAAATCACGGTCTCGCTGTTCCTTTATTTCCACTGTTCGTTTAGAGGGTTCTTGGTTTCGCATATACGTCGGTCGATCCAATTGGTGATAATCCAACGTGCCATCGTTTTTTGTATTTTTTACAGGTTTAAGAGGCATACTAGCACCTCGACTATTTTGCGTACCAAGTCCAGTAACCACAACAGTCACTCGTAATTCATCGCTCATTTCAGAATCGATTACTGTGCCAACCACTACCGTTGCGTTTTCCGATGAAAATGCTTTAACAGCTTCACCTACTTGCTCAAATTCTCCGATAGAAAGATCCATTCCGGAGGTAATATTTACCAATACTCCACGGGCACCTGTGAAATCTACGTCTTCCAATAATGGGCTAGCAATAGCTGCTTCGGCGGCTTCGCGTGCACGATTTTCACCACTGCTAACACCCGTCCCCATCATAGCCATACCCATTTCGGACATCACTGTTCGCACATCCGCAAAGTCCACGTTGATTAAACCCGGACGGGTGATTAAATCCGCAATACCTTGCACTGCACCTAACAATACGTTGTTGGCAGCTTTAAATGCATTTAATAAGGTAATATTTTTACCCAGCACATTAAGCAATTTATTATTAGGAATAGTAATTAAGGAATCGACATATTTAGTTAATGCTTTAATTCCTTCTTCAGCCACTTCCATTCGCTTTTTACCTTCAAAAACAAACGGCTTGGTCACAATAGCGACGGTTAATATTCCTAATTCTTTAGCCACTTCCGCAAATATTGGCGCCGCCCCGGTTCCAGTACCGCCCCCCATGCCGGCCGTTAAAAAACCATATCAGTCCCTTCGAGAATTTCTCGAATCCGATCATGCGCTTCTTCAGCTGCCTGACGTCCAATATTCGGATCTGCACCCGCACCCAAACCTTTTGTTATTTCTTCACCTAACTGGAGCACGATTCGAGCACTGGAACGACCCAATGCTTGAGCATCGGTGTTCGCACAAACGAATTCGACGCCATCAATACTTTCAGCAATCATATGCTCGATTGCATTTCCGCCACCCCCTCCGATACCAATTACTTTTATTTGGGCATCTTGGGGTGAAGTTTCGCCAAGCTCAAACATGCTCTTTCTCCTAAAAATTCCCCTGGAACCAACTTTTCATTCGTTGCCATAAACTCAAACTGTGATCTAAATCAAACGTCGCTGGATTGTTGTTTTGATTTTGATGACCGTGGATCAATAAGCCGACTGCTGTTGCATAAATAGGATTATCTCGAACATCTGCTAATCCGTTAACGTACTGAGGCAGCCCCAGTCGGACGGGCATTTGGAAAATTTTTTCACCCAATTCAACACATCCGAAAATTCGCGAAGCACCGCCTGTCAAAACGATACCAGCAGAAATTAAGTCTTCAAAGCCACTACGTCGCAATTCGGTCAATACCAATTCGAATAATTCCTCATAGCGCGCAGCAACTACCTGAGCTAGTGCTCTTTTGGGGACTTGTTTTGGTGGTCGTTTAGCAACACTCGGGACCTGTATGGTTTCTTCAGGATCAACTTCTGCCGGCAATGCTGACGCGTGCTTCATTTTAATTTGCTCAGCATATTGCGTAGGAGTGCGCAAAGCTACCGCTACATCGTTGGTTACATGATCGCCCGCAATCGGAATAACATAAGTATGACGAATAGCCCCTTCTGTAAAGATAGCCATATCCGTGGTACCCCCGCCAATATCAACCATGCAAACACCTAATTCTTTTTCATCATCAGTCAATACCGAATGGCTCGAAGCAAGCTGTTCCAAAACGATATCATCCACTTGCAACCCGCAACGGCGAACACATTTGGTAATATTCTGAGCAGCACTCACGCGCCGGTAACGATATGTACTTTCGCTTCCAAGCGACGCCTGACATTCCCACAGGTTCGCGAACACCTTCTTGGTTATCAATGATGAATTCTTGCGGCAAAATATGGAGTATTTTTGATCAGCAGGAATAGCCACTGCTTTCGCTGCATCGATTACCCGATCTACATCCGATTGATTAACTTCGCGATCGCGAATTGCTACAATCCCATGAGAATTTAAACTGCGAATATGACTACCGGCAATCCCAGTGTAAGCAGAGCGAATTTCACAGCCAGCCATTAATTCTGCTTCCTCAACTGCGCGCTGAATTGATTGTACGGTTGATTCAATATTAACTACCACACCACGTTTTAATCCACGCGATGGATGTGTTCCAAAACCAATAACTTCAATTTGGTTATCTTGGCCCCCTTCTCCAACGAGCACAGCTATTTTGCTAGTGCCAATATCTAACGCAAAAATAAGATTTTTTTCCGGATTTTTCGGCATAGTTGCCAAAGTCTCCCTGTGTCTCCACTTACATTGACTGTTAAATCATTAGTATAAGCGATATACCTTGAAAGCACTATTAAAAATTAATCGTAATCCTAGAACTCTTTTTTAAATTTTATTACTCTTAAATATATTTTTTTAAAAAATCAAAATCTTATAATATTTTCTTCATTTTATACTTAAAATTAAGAGAGCGTCTAAAATTAATTCAATTCAGGATTACAAATATAATCTAAAACTTGTACAATTTTGCATTACTTGGTAGAAAAAGGCATACTTTAAAAAATAATCTCAATAAGATTAACAAGTAAAAAAAATTTCACGAGTGTCTTTTTAATTGCTCTATTCTTCTGCTGTACGCCCCTGATTTTCGCCCATTCTTGTACATAAATACGCCATCTTAATGAGACAGCAACCCAACGTTGGAACCAAGGCAATCTCGAACAATATTTGAAAATCTATCATAACTCTCCGGACCGTTATACATCACGCATTCTCTCGTTCACGGATACTCTCAAATCCAAGAAAATTTAATCCATCGCTTTCCCAACTCAAAAGCGATGGGAAAACTAACTTTATTCCCTTATCAGATCGATCGGTTATCACAGGATTATGTTTTAGTTGTGGGTCGTTATTATTTAAAGCAGACTTCAGGAAACATTTTTTCTAATGCTTTTTACAACCCTTTTCCAACACACTCAAGCAGGTTGGAAAATAATCGTAGACCATACTTCATAAAATGAAAAATCTTTTAACAAAATTATTCAAGACTACCCCGTTCTTTCCGAAAAAAATACGCCACTGGTAATAACTCTGTCATGCAGGATCTGGCTTATTATGGTTAACGCCCTGAAATCAAGGTAGTAGCTTGTTTCGATTCGCGCGTTGATCCCGTTTTAGTTCTTCAGTGCGACCTAGGGAAATTATTTGTAGTGCGTAATGTGGCGAATATTATCCCACCCTATGAATTTGGAATTTATTACTTACAAGTAAAACATTTTCCTTTCCATTCAAACCCAAGCTAATGCAACATCGCTCATCGGCTTATTGCTTCTTATGCCTCTATTAGTTTTCTTTCACTCTTTTCTTTCACTCTTTTCTTTCACTCTTTTTATTAACTATTTTTGGCATTCTGCAAACCATGGCTGTTAACGCAGAGCCAAACAATTCAGGCGCTTTGCTAATGAAAACGCGTCATCCAAACGTAAAGGTTTTATGACCATGTGGCGATGAAAGATTATTAAGGCGCGCTCTCTCAGTCATTTTTTGAAGATACCCTATCTGTTTTTTTATTAGTACGAGATTTAGCAAGAGCTTAACCGACTTGCCGATTTTTCGGCTCGAAATTAACAACCCATATTACCATTGGCGTCACTAATTATTCCGATCTCAGTTATAAACCAAGCTTTGAATTTAATGGAGGTTTACCGTTCTATCAAAAATTACGATAAACTTATTCAAACGTTAAAGAAAATCCTTTCTTTTGAAAGACGTTTCGTAACGCGTTGGCAACTTTGTTTGTCTCAGCGGTGAGGATCTGCGATAGAAGAAGCCCTTGCTAAAAGGACTCAGCACGAAAACCAAGGACCCACGCGGCATCAACGCCTTGCATTGGGTGACACTGAGTGGGAACGCAACTGCGATAAGGCTTATTCGCAGTCGCTTGAGAATCCAACCTGGCGCAAATAATGATGCTAATAATATGAATCTCCTGTATATGGCGACCTTAAAAGTGGTTCTCTTGAAGCTATACGATGTGCCCATGAAGAATTTGAGGTTGCAAGAGATTTCACAAGACACCCAGGATGCTAATGTGCTCGACCTCGCCGCACAAAATAATTTTGTCGAAGGAATGAAATACGCTATTAATTTTGGAAATTAATCCCCATAGCGGAGATATGAGGATGGGCAGAATGCATTGCATTACGCTGCTCGCAGCAATGCTATACGCGTAATGAAATATTGAGTAGAAACGCTTAATATTCCCAAGGATTGCATGCGGAGACGGCGATGGCACGGACATACTTCTTTCGGCAGCGAGAAAATGTGCTATTGAAGCAATGAATTCTTCCATCACGGAGTGGGGAATTCCTGCGAACAGCCTCGATAGGATGGAAGATAATATATTGCTTCTCCACCGCCCAAAGCCGTTCTGTCGAAGCTATAAAATACGCAATTACAGTCTTATTACAGTCTTTGTAACCACTGCATATGACTATATGCGAGGCTCAAAATCCTGAGCTTCTGGTTACCCTGCGTCTTCTCGCCCTCCTTCGTAGCAGAAATCGACAATCTACTCGCACACTACATTGTTCCGCCTAGAATCGAAATACCAAGACGGTATCTTTTATTCTTCAGTTAACGGCTAGCCTGGACATTAATCTTAATTTGATAGACCTCTTAGGAATATGATGCTCAACACTATGGGAAATTCTCCGCCAATCGAGAGGCAATTGCTGAACTACTGGCGGGCTACACCTGTCCCGCAAATTAGGGAAACCCTTATTGTGGGATTTGCTCGCTAGCTTAGGAATTAAAAATATCAGCCCCCTGGGAAGCCCAAACCACTAGTTTATCTATGGAAGAAAGGGAGGAAGGAAGGACCGGAGCCTCGTGCTACATTCTGGAGCAAATTAATTTCCTTCTGCATTAGAAGACGAGTTAGGGCGAGGGCGCGCTCTTCCATTGAACGGCTAAGCCATTGGGATAACGAAGATCGATATATTCAACGTGCTCGCTTCGATTCCCAATAATTTGACGATAAAAACGAACCAGCTTTTCAAATCGTTGATCGATATCTTCACGCCCCAAATAAACTTGGATATGATTGTTTAATACGAAAAACCAAGCTTCACGATCGCTTACCCGCAAGGCGGTTATTTTTATATGCAACGGTTCCAATAATCGATCAAATTGTTCAAATCGAGCAAGAACATTTTTTTCACTGCCTTCAGATCCTTTGAGTTCAGGCAAATCTTTAGGAATTGTCGCTATGGGCGGGTTAAACAATGTACCTATCTTGGATATTAATTGAGTTTTGTTCCATCGGGCTAAAGGCTTTTGCTCCGCGACTGCAATTTCTAATTCACTCGACCACATTCGCCGAATAGAAACATCATACACCCATGGTAACGACGTTAAAGCGGCTCGCAATTCACGAGCATTAAAAGAAAAAAACCCTCCGTTTATATGATGAATTATAATATTCTTTAATTCTGGTATTTGCAAGTGAATCCCGGTCGTGGTTATTTCAATCTGACGAAAAGGCAAGGTTTTAGGATTACGTAAGGTAAATATTCCCGCTAAAATCACAGCAAAAACGACTAGCCCTAAAAGAGAAGGAATTAATTTTCGCATTTGGATTGTCCACGAATATTTATTTTTCTTACGTGATTTCATGATCACCAATAATATGTACTTCTCTTATCAATTGGATGCTATGAATTTCATAAACTCGCTGGGCAACGTGTTGAATTAAACGTTCGATATCGGAAGAGTTTGCCTCGCCTTTATTTAAAATAAAATTAGCATTTTTTTCTGAAACTTCTGCATTACCGATTTTTTTTCCCTTCAATCCTGCAGATTCAATGAGTCGGGCCGCATAATTGCCCGGCGGATTTCGAAAAACGGAACCACAACTAAAAGTCCCAATGGGTTGAGAGCTACTGCGTTTTTTTAACAACTCACTTATGGCTTTCTTAGCTCTAGTAGCATCCCCCTGATTAAAACAAAAATAACCGGCGACAAAAAATTGATTGGTAAGACCCTGAATTTCGCGATAACTGATTTTAAACTCATCCGCTGTCGCTTATGGAGAACACCTCCATGGTCGACCATTTCCACACGAACAACATAACACCAGGTTTCTCCGCCGAAAGCACCAGCATTCATGCTAAAGCCCCACCTACGGTTCCCGGAATTCCCGAAAAAAAAGCGCCGTCCTCTAGCCCTTGGCTCGCGCAAAATTTTGCTAACTTAGCACAAGTTACACCCGATTCGGCACGGATCATTAATCGCTCATCTTCTTTAAAAAATGAAACGTCATTTAATCGGTTTAAAGTTAAAATTACTGTTCCTTTGATTCCACCATCCCGAATTAAAACATTACTCCCCAAACCCAACCAGGTTAATGGCTCACCAGGTGGTAATTGGCCAAGGAAATTTTGTAAATCTGCTAAATCAGCAGGCCGATAAAATCGTTCGGCATTACCGCCAACTCGCCAGGAAGTGTAACGCGCTAAATTATGGTTATAAATTAAATCCCCTCGTACATTATTAAATTTTTCTTCCCGCATGAAGAACCCTGCTAATTAAAAGAAACTCACTGGTGGGCTTCCGATTAAAGTGGTTGCGGCAGCTCCCACATTACCGGCACCTTGCAGAATAACTACGTCATTGGGTTGCACCAACTTTCGCAATATTTTCGGCAAATCTTGCAATCCTGGGACAAAAGCAGACTTTTTAGTGGTCTGTTGCTCGATAATCTTTAATAATGTTTTTCCATCGGCCCCTGGAATAGGTGTTTCCCCTGCACTATAAACCTCAAGCAATATTAATAAATCAGGCTCTGTTAAAACTGAAGCAAAATCGTCCATTAATTCTTGTGTCCGACTGTAACGGTGCGGCTGAAAAACAAGAATAAGCCGCCTTTTAGGCCAGGCAGCACGCGCCGCTGATAGAGTTGCTTTGATTTCATTCGGATGATGCCCATAATCTTCAATCACCAGCGCTTGTCCATTCGAAAGAACCATTCCACCTCGAATAGCAAAACGACGATCCACTCCAGGAAATTGCGCCAAGGATTTCAACATTTTTTTTCATCCATCCCAATTAATTCACCGACCCCTATGACCGCTAAAGCGTTAAGGGCATTATGGCGACCCGCTAGATTAAGCTTAACCGGCAAAGGCGATTTATCTTGTAACGAGCGATGAACTTGAAAATGGGTTTGTAACCCTTTTTGTAAATAATTATTCGCTCGATAATCGGCTTCCGCTGAAAATCCATAGCTAATCACTCTCTGAGATAACGTGGGAATTAATTCATTTAACACAGGATCATCCCTACACAAAACAGCCACTCCCCCTTGGGGAATTTGATGAAGAAATTGTACGTAGGTTTTTTCAAGCAATTAAAATCTCCTCCATAGGTGCTTAGATGGTCGGCATCGATATTTGTTATTATGCCAATGTTAGGATGCATATAGAGAAAAGATGCATCGCTCTCATCGGCTTCGGCAATAAAATAAGGTCCATTTCCCACCCGCACAGGCGTTTGGCTATCATTTAGCACACCACCAACCATAAACGTAGGATCTAAATCAGCAGTAACAAAAGTATTAGCCAGAAGAGCACTGGTGGTGGTTTTTCCATGGGCACCAGCCACTGCAATCGATTGGTAATCCACCATCATTTTAGCCAGCATTTGACCTCGCTTTAAGAGCGGGATTTTAGCTTGTTGGGCGGTAATGAATTCAGGGTTAGTCAACGTAATTGCGCTCGAATAAATAGCACAATCGGCCTGGATAACAGCTGTCCCGTTATGATTAAATATGATTTCAGCTCCTAAACGATGGAGCCTTTCGGTGTTTTTATTGGGAGCAATATCAGAACCACTAACTTGGTATCCCTTTTTCAATAAAATTTCAGCAAGCGCACTAACGCCAATTCCGCCAATCCCTAGGCAATGAATATGCTTAATTACTTTTCCATCCAGAATCATAACAGCTTCTTACATTCACTAATCACATTCTGCACGGCTTTAGGCTCCGCTAAATTTCGCGCACATTCTGCCATTGTTAACAGACGATTCCTGTCGCGAGCAAATTGCTCAAAATAAAGGATCAAACATTTTTCCGTTAATGATTTCTCTGGAATAATAACAGCAGCCCCTGCTTGCTCTAAAAAGCGACCGTTGTGAAATTGATGATCATCTACAGCATAAGGATAGGGAACAAAAATACTGGCTACACCTACCGCTGCAATTTCACTTACTGTTAAAGCACCCGAACGGCACACAATCAAATCAGCCCATGTGTAGGCCTTTGCCATATCATCGATAAATGCATCGATTCGTGCTTCGAAGTCCAGCATTTCATAAGCTCTTTTAAGCCACTCGAAATCCGCCTGACCCGTTTGATGCCATAGCATGAGTTCTTGGGGATTAGGATAATTCCTTAGAGCAGTCACCATTTTTTGGTTAATCAGACGAGCACCTTGACTACCCCCAAGACCAAAACTCGCAGAGGACCTTGCCGATTCAGCAAGCGGACTCGCGGCAAAGGCGTATTGATTAATTCAGCTCGGATAGGATTTCCGGTAGTCCTTACGCCCCCCCCCCAGTAAAAGCCCCCGGGAAAGCTTGTAGCACAGAGCGGGCTATTTTTGCTAACACACGATTAGTCAATCCCGCCACCGCATTTTGCTCATGAATTACCATTGGAGTACAAGTCAACCAGGCGGCAAGACCACCAGGCCCTGCCACATATCCTCCCATCCCTAAAATAATTTGGGGCTTCACTCGTCGGATCACTCGATAAGATTGAAAAACGGCTCGGGCCAGACGAAAAGGCAAAAAAAACTTCTGTAACAATCCTTTTCCTCGAAGTGCTCTAATTTGAATAAAACTCAATGGAAATTCCGGAGAAACCAGTTTCTTTTCCAAGCCGCTCGCAGTTCCTAACCAATAAATCTCTACGCCTTGCTGTTTCAGAGCACGTACCACCG